>NZ_QVGS01000004.1:0-192154 GCF_003603005.1 Faecalibacterium sp. AF27-11BH | reverse complement strand
AACTTTTTGTACTGCCGGACGGCGAAGTGGTCCGGGTCTTTCTGTTCCAGCCGCTCAAACATGAGGTCCACCGGGCTTTGAAAGTCCGGGTCATCCTCGCGGGCTTCACTGGCATTTATCATTTCCAGCAGGGTGGTGAAGTTCATTTCCTCTGCCGGGGCCTCATACCAGATGTAGCCGATAAGCGCGGTGTAGAACAGCCGTTCCGACTTCACCCAAAAATCTTCTGCCGATTTTTCGCCCTCGCCCTTGGTGTTGGCGATAAGGGTATTCACCAGCTTCAGCACGTCCTTTTCCGAGTGGATGTAAACAAAGGGGTTGTACTTCATGGACTTGGAAAAGTTTATCGTGTTCAGGATTTTCACCCGGTAGCCTGCCCGCTGGAACATTTGGCCTGTTTCCAGAACCAGTGTGCCTTTTGGGTCTGTGACCACGAAGGAGGTGGGATAGTCGGAAGTGGGGAAACATTGCATGAGGTTGGGCTTCACATAGAAGCGGGTCTTGCCGCTGCCGGAGCCGCCGATCACAAGCACATTTTTATTCCGAGCTGTTTTGGGGTCTTTGGGCCGCCCGGTCATGGTCAGGCGTTCGGTCTGGGTCAGCAGGATGTTGTTTTCAAACTTGGGGTCGATGTAGGGGGCAATGTCCTTGGCGGTGCCCCATCGGGCAGAGCCGTATTCCTCGCCCTTGCGGTACTTCTTGGCGTTCTTGCCCTTGCTGTACACGATGAGCCGGACAGCCACCGCCCCGGCAACGCCCACGCACAGGTCAAACGGATGCAGGCTGGGCAGCGGGTTTGCAAAGGCGGCGGAGATGCCGCTCGTCAGGTGGAGCAGCTTTGCCGAAGCATCCGCGCCCGCAGCCAGACGGTACGCCTGCCCGCATTTGGCGAACAGGTACACGAACAGCAGATACGGCAGATTCAGCAACAGCAGCTTTTTCAGTTCAGGCTTCATCGTTCCAGCCCCCTTTGCTTGATTTTTTCCTTCGCACGTTTCGGCTGCTGGGCCGCTTTCTGCTTGGCTGCTGCCAGCACCTTGCGGATAGAGGGCCGCTGCTCCTTGGTGAGCGTTTTGGCCGTGAACTCCCGGAACGCCTGTTCCAAATTGTCTGCATCCTTGGCCTTGAAGATCACGATGTAGTGGGGCGGCTGGGTGGTCTTGTCCTTGCGTAAGGCGAAGTCCACGCCGTACTTCTTGGCGCAGGGCTTGAACGCCCCGATGTTCGCCTCTGTGACTTCAATGTTGGTCAGGGCCGCGCCGTGGGCTTTCAGCTGTTTCAGGCTTTGCTTGCCGTGGTGCAGCTTTGGCCCCTTGGCCCGGTGCTGCAAGTATTTTTTCAGTGCAGCTTGCAACGCTTGGGCGGTGAGTTTGCCCGTTTTCATGGACAGGGCAATGGTTTTCTGGGTGACTTCTTCCTGCAATATGAATCCCTCCTTGTTGCAGAAAATTCAGAGCGGCAGCTAGGGTGGAACCACCAGCCGCCGCAGGTAAAGTGTTCTCATGGATGGGTACTCCTTTCGGTCAGGTGTTGGGCGGGCGGCCCCAATCGGGCTGCGCCATATCGTGCGCCACAAGGGACGCATAGTAGCTGTTGATGGTGCTGGGCGCGTTAAAAAGCATGGCCCGCAGGTATTGCTTGATGTTGCGGACTTTGGTGGTGTTTCTTTGGTGGTGTTATCCCGCAGGCAGTCCATGACGAACTCGATGTGATGGCTGTCCAGCTTCAAGAATTTCGCCTTGACCAACTCTGCCGGGTAATCGTCCCCGGCCACCCGGATGGACTTGCGGCTGGTGCAGACGGTTTCCAGCAGGATGTCCACGATCTCGTCCAGCTGTTCCCGATCTATCCGGGGATTCTGGGTGAGGGTGTCATACTCGATGTTCTCCAGAATCAGGTCCCGGTAGATTTGATAGGCCGCTTCCTTTCGGCTTCCTGTCCGTTCCGGCGGCGGTGCCGCTGCCTCGTCCTCGTCCAAAGGCAAGGGGTTTGGGGAATGGATAGGAATGGAATCGGTATTTAATCCCTCTTTCTTTTGTTTTTCTGTAATTAGTTTATCTTTATTTAATTGCATTGGATTTTCCAACGTAGGGTTTTCCTGCGTGGGATTCTCCAACATTGGATTTTCCAATGTAGGTGAAACCGATGCAGGAATGGGCTGCGGCAGCTCGAAGATCACATAGTCTGCACCGCGCAGCCGCCCTTTCTCGTCCCGTTCTCTGGAACGCTGGATGTAGCCTGCCTGTTCCAGTTCCCGGATAGCCTGCCGTATCGCATCGATGCTTTCCCGGTTGATACGGGCCAGCCCTTGCAGGGTGTAGTCCCAATCTTCCGGCAGGGAGAGCATTTGGGAGAGTAAGCCCTTGGCTTTCAGGGACAAGGCCCGGTTCCGCAGGTGGTGGTTTGACATGACCGTGTAGCCGCTGTTCTTTTCTACCCGAAAAACTGCCATTTCACGGATGCCTCCTTTCGTTGTAAACAAAAAAAGCAGCGTTCATTTGCTCCCGGTGATGGGAGAAGTGAACGCTGCGCGTACTTGATAATTTTTAGGTTGTGTGGTATATAAAAGGCAACTGTTTTTTCAATACAGTTGCCCATCGGGGGTGCGATACAAGCAAGTTGCTATCCGATGACCTCAAAAACAAATTGTACTACGATTGTTTTCAAAAAATGCTGTATCACTACTCGCACCAAGAAAAACCAGTACACATTGTGTGCTGGTTTTTCTTTTTTGTTTGCGCGATGGAAGGGGCTCGAACAGGGCGGCGGCGCATAGCGCCGCAAGCAATCAGCCCAGTGCAACAACGACGACCGCAGCCTGCGGCTGAAACAGGGAGGAGTTGTTGGGGCCGCGTTCTGATTTTTCAAAGCCCTGCCAAGGGGCTGCGGAAAAATCAGCTAACG
Organism: Faecalibacterium sp. AF27-11BH; assembly: GCF_003603005.1. Taxonomy (NCBI): domain Bacteria; kingdom Bacillati; phylum Bacillota; class Clostridia; order Eubacteriales; family Oscillospiraceae; genus Faecalibacterium; species Faecalibacterium sp. AF27-11BH. The sequence continues at coordinate 189,250 of NZ_QVGS01000004.1, read as the reverse complement.
CAACCCGTTGCTGTTGCTTAGCCCGCGGGTCCCAACGTGTAGGAATGTCTACCGTGGAAGCTGTGGATCGAAAGATTTCATGGCTTTTTTGTTTTGTAAGCCATGGCTGCACGGTTTTTGCACGGTCGGTGTTTTCCATGTCCGATGATGTAGGGCGCTGTATTGCATTGCAATCAGTGCCCTTTTTTGCATCAGGTGAGCAGGGCCAAGCGGAGCTTTGCCTTCATTTCCGGGTCGGCATCCTTGAGCAATTCCAAAAGAGCCGTCATGGAGATGGTGGGTTCGCCTGCGGCGGGTACAGCCTGCGGGCTGAGAGCGTCGGGCTTGGCATAGAAGCCACTTTCAAACTTCTTGCCCAGCTCCACACGGGAGGACTGCTGGATAAGTCGGGCAAAGACTTCCTTGAGGATGTTCTCCACTTTTTTAGCGTGAAAATGTAAAAGACTAACTGTATATTTCAGGTTTCGGAAAGAAGTTTCCCCTCCTCCAGCATCTTTTTCACCTCGCGCAGGTCTTTGCACTCGGCGGTGTACAGACGGCGCATCTCGTCGTCGGCGGGGGCAAGGTCCGGCACCATCACGGTGACAAAGCCGCCACGCGCACCGGCGCGCACGCCGTTGTAGCTGTCCTCCAGCACCAGCGTTTCAGCTGGGGTGGTGCCCAGCGCCTTGGCCGCGGTGAGGAAGATCTCCGGGTCGGGCTTGGACGTGGAGAACTGCTCGCCGGAAATAAGGGCCTGAAAGTGATCGGTCATGTGCCAGTTGTTGAGGTGCCGCAGGATGGATGCCATCCGGCTGGAGGAAGCCACCACCATGGGAATGTGCTGCGCTTCCAGATAGGCGATGAGTTCATCCAGACCCGGCTTTTTGGGCGGCGGTGCCTGAAAGGCCGTCTCTGCCTGCGCGTGCAGGGCATCTATGATGGCATCGGTGTCGCAGTCCGGGCCGTAGAAGCGGCGCAGCACCGCCCGCATGGAGTCGCCTGCCGTGCCCCGGACGGCGTCGTCCAGCCCTTCCTTATAAGGAAGACCCAGTGTGGCCAGTGCGGGCTTCCACAGGGTGGCCCAGATGCGCTCGGTGTCGAACATCAGCCCGTCCATATCAAAAATAACACCTTTTATCATTGTGCAAAAGCTCCTTTCTGAGCCTGTAAGATCCAGCTTATGCCCTCATTGTATCATATTTTGGGCAGTTTGCACATGGAAAAGCAGGCAATTTAGCGCAACTTAACCTGTCCAAAGATGAAAGATTTTTCGTTTCCTTGTAAATCACATTCATATTATTATAATAGAAAACAACATTCGGTGTTTGCGGGCGCATTTTCATTCGCTGCGCCCGAGATCAGGAAAGAGGGAAAATAAATCATGTTGGATATCAAGATCACCCGTACCACTGCTCCGAAGGCAAAGCCTGACGAGAGCAATCTGGGTTTTGGCAAGAAGTTCACCGACCATATGTTCGTGATGGATTACACCGAGGGCGAAGGCTGGCACGATGCCCGCATTGTCCCCTACGGCCCCTTTGAACTGGACCCGGCTACTGTCGTGTTCCACTACGCTCAGGAGATCTTTGAGGGCATGAAGGCATACCGCACGGCCGATGATACCGTCCAGCTGTTCCGCCCGGACTGCAACGCAAAGCGTTTCCAGGACTCCGCCGACCGTCTGTGCATCCCCAAGATCCCTGTGGAGGACTACATTCAGGCCGTTGAAACTCTGGTGGACGTGGACCGTGACTGGGTGCCCCATTCCGACGGTGCTTCCCTGTATATCCGTCCCTTCGTGTTCGCAAACGACGTGGGTCTGGGTGTGCACGCTTCCAAGCACTACATTTTCTGCATCATCTGCGCTCCCTCGGGTGCTTACTACGCCGAGGGCATCAACCCCGTGCGCATCTACGTGGAAGACGAGTACATCCGTGCCGCTCCCGGCCTGACCGGCTTCACCAAGTGCGGCGGCAACTACGCTGCTTCCATCAAGGCCGGCGAGCTGGCCGAGGAGCAGGGCTACGCACAGGTGCTGTGGCTGGACGGCGTGGAGAAGAAGTACGTCGAGGAAGTTGGCAGCATGAACATCATGTTCAAGATCGACGGCAAGGTGTACACCGCTGCTACCGTCGGCACCGTTCTGCCCGGCGTTACCCGCCGCAGCTGCATCGAGCTGCTGAAGGACTGGGGCTATGAGGTCGTCGAGGGCAAGATCGCCATTGCCGACATCATGGCTGCTGCCCGCGAAGGCAAGCTGGAAGAGGTGTTCGGCACCGGTACCGCCGCTGTCGTCTCCCCCGTCAAGGAGCTGGTCTGGAAGGGCGAGCACGCCTACATCGGCGACGGCAAGATCGGCCCTGTCACCCAGAAGCTGTACGACACCATGACCGGTATGCAGTGGGGCAAGATCCCCGATACCAAGGGCTGGATCGTGCCTGTTGAGAAAAAGAACTGATCCCGATTCTCCGGAGAGAACCTTTTTATTCAGAATAGCAGCAAACGCCGCCAGGCCTCCGCTCGGCGGCGTTTGCCGTATATTAGGATAACGTCCTCGCCCTCTCCGTCTGCTCGCTTTGCTCGCATCCACCTCTCCCAAAGTGAGAGCCCTTGGCAAAACCGGAAACTTTACCGTACTGCCAAAGCCTCCCTCATTGAGGGAGGTGGCATCGCGCAGCGATGACGGAAGGAGTATCCGTCAAACCTCCAAAATTTCCCGGCGCAATTGCTTTCTGTGCCCTGCAGTGCTAAACTGAAAACAGAACAGCGGCCTGCATTGCGGCAGGCGTGCGGGAAAGATTGAGAGGAATGGACCCATGGTCAAAAAATGGAGCGTGAGCTACCCTGCCGTCAACGGCACCGAGCAGCGCAGAGTATATGTTTATCTGCCCACGATGTATGAAGCTGACCCCGACCGCCGGTATCCGGTGCTGTATATGTTCGACGGCCAGAACGTCTTTTTTGACGAGGATGCCACCTTTGGCAAAAGCTGGGGCGTGGCCAATTATCTGGACTACACCGACACCCCGCTGATCGTGGCGGCGGTGGAGTGCAACGCCGGAGCCAACAACGAACGGCTGGTGGAGTATTCGCCCTACCGGTTCGACGACCCGCAGTTCGGCCACTTCGACGGCATGGGTCAGGCCACCATGAGCTGGTATATCCACCGGTTCAAACCCTTCATCGACCGCAACTTCCGCACCCTGCCCGACCGGGAGCACACCTTCATCGGCGGTAGCAGCATGGGCGGCCTGATGAGCTTGTACGCCCTTTTGCAGTACAACGACACTTTCAGCCGTGCGGCGGCGCTGTCGCCGTCCATCTGGGTGTCGCCGGAAAAGCTTTCCGGCCTTGTGGGCCGCGCAAAGCTGGAGCCGGGCACCGTGCTGTACATGGACTACGGCTCCCGCGAGATGGGCAACCACGACGGGATGCGCTGCGGCTTTGCAGAGATGTGCGCAAAGGCCATGACCCGGGGCATCCACCTTACCAGCCGCATCGTGCCCGGCGGCACCCACAGCGAAGCCAGCTGGGAAAAACAGCTGCCCTTTATGTTCCATACTCTGATGTATGAGGTGGAGGAGTAAACCCTAAAAGGAGGAAACACCATGGAAATGCAGTATTTTAAGGACTACAGCCCGGCGCTGGGCCGCGACATGGAGTGCAAAATTTACGGCCACGCAGGCCGCCCGATGCTGTACATCCCCTGTCAGGATGGCCGCTTCTTCGATTTTGAGAACTTCCACATGGCCGACACCCTTGCCCCATGGATCGATGCCGGTAAGATCATGGTGATCTCCATTGATACCATGGACAAGGAGACCTGGTCCGACACGCAGGGTGACCCCTATTGGCGCATCCGCCGCTATGAGCAGTGGCTGCGCTATATCGTGGAGGAGGCTGTGCCCAAGATCCAGTATCTGGCCAAGGAGCGCAACGGCTGGGACGACCTGCCCGGTGTCATTGCCTTTGGCTGCAGTCTGGGCGCTACCCATGCGGTCAACCTGTACCTGCGCCGCCCGGATGTGTTCTGCGGCTGTCTGGCCCTCAGCGGCATCTACACGGCCCACTATGGCTTCGGCAATTATATGGACGAGCTGGTGTACATGAACTCGCCCGTGGACTACATGAAGAACTTCCCGGAGGATCACCCCTACATGCAGCTGTTCCGCAGCCAGAAGGCGGTCATCTGCTGCGGTCAGGGCGACTGGGAGCAGCCGGATACCACATGGTTCCTCAAGCGCATCTTCGAGGCAAAGAACATCCCCATCTGGGTAGACCTGTGGGGCCACGATGTGAACCACGACTGGAACTGGTGGTATAAGCAGACTGCATATTACATGCCGTATATTCTGGGCGAGTAAAATGGCTCGCCCTCTCAGTCACCTTCGGTGACAGCTCCCCCAAAGGGGGAGCCTTTGGCAAAACCAAAAGGCCTTGCCGTACTGCCAAGGCCTCTCCCTTTGACAGATTTCCCCCGGTCGGGGGAAGATGTCGCGCAAGCGACAGAAAGGGGAACGAGGTGGACGCGAGCTTTGCGAGCGGACGGAGAGGGCGAGGCCGCCTTTATAGAGGTTTATAGAGGAAAGAGGAATCGTAAAACCATGCAGAATTTCATTTTTATTTCGCCCAACTTCCCCACCAACTACTGGCAGTTCTGCCGTGAGCTGAAAAACAACGGCATGAACGTGCTGGGCATCGGCGACCAGCCCTACGATGAGCTGAAGCCGGAGCTGAAGGACAGCCTGAACGAGTACTACAAGGTGGGCAGTCTGGAAAACTACGACGAGGTCTACCGCGCCGTGGCCTTCTTTGCATTCAAGTATGGCCGAATCGACTGGCTGGAGTCCAACAATGAATACTGGCTGGAGCGGGACGCAGCCCTGCGCACCGATTTCCACATCACCTCCGGCTTCCAGACCTCCGATATGCCCCGCATCAAGTACAAGAGCAAGATGAAGGAGTATTACCAGAAGGCCGGCATCGCCACCGCACGCTACCACATGGTGGACGATTACGAGGGCTGCCGGAAGTTCATCGACGAGGTGGGCTACCCGGTGGTGGTAAAGCCGGATAACGGCGTGGGCGCATCCGACACCCACAAGCTGTCCAGCGACGAGGATCTGAAAAAGTTCCTCGTGCAGAAGACGGCCCATCACCCGGATGTGGAGTACATCATGGAGGAGTTCGTCCGGGCCGAGGTGAACAGCTACGATGCCATCATCGATGCCAACGGCAACCCCATCTTTGAGGCCGGCAACGTCAGCCCCATGTCCATCATGGATATCGTCAACGACAACGACAACTCCATCTACTACATCATCAAGGACCTGCCCGAGGACACCCGCGCTGCAGGCCGTGCCGCCGTCAAGAGCTTTGGCGTGAAGAGCCGCTTCATCCACTTTGAGTTCTTCCGCATGACCGAGAATCAGGCCAGCATGGGCAAAAAGGGCCAGATCGTGGCGCTGGAGGTCAACATGCGCCCCTGCGGCGGCTTCACCCCGGATATGATCAACTTTGCCCGCTCCACCAACGTGTATAAGATCTGGGCCGATATGATCGCCTTTGGCGGCACCGATATGCCGGTGGGCGAGCACTTCTACTGCCCGTTTGCAGGCCGCCGCGACGGCAAGCACTTTGTGTACAGCCACGAGCAGATCATGCAGAAGTACCAGCAGAACATGCGCATGGTGGACCGCATGCCGGACGCGCTGAGCGGCGCCATGGGCAACCAGATGTACGTTGCCACCTTCTCCACCCGCGAGGGCATGGAGCAGTTCTACGCCGACGTGCTGGCCACCACCGATGCCACGAATGCCGCAGCTCAGAAGGAGCTGAGCAGCATTCTGGCTCTGGGCGAGCCGGAGACCACCCCGGCGGAAAAGCCCGCCGCTCCTGCCGCTAAAAAGGCACGCACCACAAAGAAAAAGTAAGAATACGCTCAAAAAGCCCCGGAATGGCGTGCCCGTTCCGGGGCTTTTCGTTGTCCCTTTCTGCAAAGTGTGCTATACTGTTGCCAGACATTTTATTGGGAACGAGGTACATCTATGAAAATTCCTGCAAACGGCTTCACCCACGCCGGCAAGTTCCACGCCGACGATGTGTTTGCCACTGCCCTGCTGCAAATTTTGCGCCCGGACATCAAGATCACCCGCGGCTTTGTGGTGCCGGATGATTTTGACGGCATCGTGTACGATGTGGGCTTTGGTATGTTCGACCACCATCAGGAGCCGCGGGAGTGCCGCCCCAATGGCGTGCCCTATGCGGCCTTCGGCCTGCTGTGGCGGGTGCTCGGCCCCGGCCTTGTGGGTGAGCGTCAGGCCCGGCTCATTGACGAGAACTTCATCCAGCCGCTGGACCTCAACGATAACACCGGCGAGCAGAACAGCCTGTGCGATGCCATTGGCTTTTTTAACCCGGTGTGGGACTCCAAAGAGGATCAGGACACCTGCTTTTTCAAGGCGGTGGCCGTGGCAAAGCAGATCTTGGAAAACCAGATCGCCAGCGCCAACGCCGTGAACCGCGCCGACGAAAAGGTGCAGCAGGCTTACAAAAACTCCCGGGACGGCATCGTGGTACTGCCCTGCTATCTGCCGTGGAAGAACGGCCTGTACAAGACGGACGCGTTGTTCGTGGTCTACCCCAGCCAGCGCGGCGGCTGGAGCGCCCAGTGCGTCACCGACCACAAGACCAAGCGCCCCAAGCTGCCCTTCCCCCAGAGCTGGGCCGGCCAGCCGCAGGAGGTCATTGAGCAGAAGAGCGGCATCCCGGGCATCAGCTTCTGCCACGCCAGCCGCTTCCTCATCACCGCCAAGGATAAGGAGACCGCCCTTGCCGCCTGCCGTCAGGTGTTAAAGAACAATGGCCGCATCTGAGCCGTGCGCCCGGCCAAAGCCCGCCTTTGTGTATATGGTGCGGTGTACCGGCGGTACGCTGTACACCGGCTGGACCACCGACCCTGCCGCCCGCCTGCGCGCCCACCAGAGCGGACGCGGCGCAAAGTACACCCGTGCCAGAGGGGCCGGGGGCTTTGCCTATCTGGAACTGTGCGCGGATAAGCGCGCCGCCCTGCGGCGGGAGTATGCCCTCAAGCAGCTGCCCAAGGCCCAGAAGGAACTGCTGTGCCGCGCATGGAGCGCGGCGGGCGGGCCATTTTCCGGCGCATAAAGCGAAAACGAAACCCGGGACTCTTTCAGGGCCAGACGGCTCACAAAAGGGTCCCGGGCTTTTTGTTTTTGCGGTGTGAATTCTTTCCGTGTGCTGTAGTCCGCACATGCCCCGGACGGGATGCATGTGCCCCGAATATATACTGTGCAAATGCATGAAATATGAATATATTCCTAAAATAACGCATAAAGATGCAACATGAACGAAAAACGGGTGCCGGAAGCAAAAAAGGTTTGTATGGTTTTGTTATTGACGAAAAAACAGCGCGGCGTATAATAAAAGCATCAACCGAAACGCAACGGAAGAGGATGCGAAGGGAAAGTGCGCATCAGAAAACAAAAGTGTATTTTTATGAAAAAGGAGCGTCACCTATGAAAAAGGAAAACATCAAAAAAGTCGTGCTGGCTTACTCCGGCGGTCTGGACACCTCCATCATCATTCCCTGGCTGAAGGAAAACTACAACAACTGCGAGGTCGTCGCTGTCTCCGGTGACGTGGGTCAGGGCACCGAGCTGGACGGTCTGGAAGAAAAGGCCAAGGCTACCGGCGCTTCCAAGCTGTACGTGCTGGACCTGAAGAAGGACTTTGTGGAGAACTACATCTTCCCCACCCTGAAGTTCGGCGCGAAGTACGAAGATTACCTGCTGGGCACCAGCTTTGCACGTCCGTGCATCGCCAAGGCTCTGGCGGATATCGCCATCAAGGAAGGTGCAGATGCCATCTGCCACGGCTGCACCGGCAAGGGCAATGATCAGGTGCGTTTTGAGCTGACCCTCAAGGCCCTGTGCCCCGATATGGCCATCATTGCTCCGTGGCGTGAGTGGGATATCAAGAGCCGTGACGAGGAGATCGACTACGCCGAGGCTCACCACATCCCCCTGAAGATCAACCGCGAGACCAACTACTCCAAGGACAAGAACCTGTGGCACCTGAGCCACGAGGGCCTCGATCTGGAAAGCCCCGCCAACGAGCCCCAGTACAACAAGCCCGGCTTCCTGGAGCTGGGCATCAGCCCCGAGCAGGCTCCCGATAAGCCCACCTATGTGACCATCCACTTTGAAAAGGGCATCCCCACCGCCGTGGACGGCAAGGAGATGGGCGCTGTGGAGCTGGTGGAGCACCTGAACAAGCTGGGCGGCGAGAACGGCATCGGCCTGCTGGATATCGTGGAGAACCGTCTGGTGGGCATGAAGAGCCGCGGTGTGTACGAGACCCCCGGCGGTGCCATCCTGTACAAGGCCATCAATGTGCTGGAGACCATCACTCTGGATAAGGAAAGCTCTCACTTCAAGGCTCAGCTGGCCCAGAAGTATGCCGATATCGTTTACAACGGCCAGTGGTTCACCCCGCTGCGCGAGGCTCTGGATGCCTTTGCCGACAGTCTGGAAAAGACCGTCACCGGCGATGTGAAGCTCAAGCTCTACAAGGGCAACATGATCAACGCCGGTGTCACCTCTCCGTACACCCTGTACGACGAGCAGACCGCTTCCTTCGGTGAGGACGAGGAGTACAATCAGGCTGATGCAACAGGCTTCATCAACCTGTTCGGCCTGTCCATCAAGGAGCGCGCAAAGCTGTCCAAGAACTGGCCGGAGGTCAAGTAAGCAGCTATAACATCTTCCCTTTCGTGTGTTTTCACACTTTCACACGGAAGTTCCATCCAACCGGCATCGTTGCCGGCGGCACCGCCGCAGGAGCGTTTTCCCCTGCGGCGGCTTTGCCGTTTTTAGAAGAAATAAAATGAGCGGCAAAAACTCCTTCCGTCACCTTCGGTGACACCTCCCTCAAAGAGGGAGGCGTTTATCAGCTGACCGTAACGTTAAGGCTCCCTCCCAGAGGGAGCTGGCACGGCATCAGCCGTGACTGAGGGAGTGAATAGGGCGAGCCGCCTATCAGTAAAGGATAAAATTATGGCAGAACAACTCTGGAAGGGCCGTTTTTCCAAGGCCGTGGATTCCCGCGTGAACGACTTCAACTCCTCCATCCGCTTCGATCAGCGCATGATCGCGCAGGATATGCGCGGCAGCGGCGTGCACGCCGCCATGCTGGCAAAGCAGGGCATCATCTCGGAAAAGGACTGTGAGGACATCCTCAACGGTCTGGCTTCCATCGCCGACGATCTGGCAGCCGGCAGGCTGGAGATCGACCCTAATGCCGAGGATGTGCACACCTTTGTGGAGCAGACCCTCACTGCCCGCATCGGCGACGCCGGCAAACGGCTGCACACCGGCCGCAGCCGCAACGATCAGGTGGCGCTGGATATCCGCCTGACCCTGCGGGACTACAGCCACACCCTGCAGGCCTACATTGTGGAGCTCATCAAGGTCATCTGCAAAAAGGCCGGTGAGAACACCACCGCCGTCATGCCCGGCTATACCCATCTGCAGCGCGCCCAGCCCATCACCTTTGGCCACGCCCTGATGGCATATGCATCCATGCTGCTGCGCGACCTGCAGCGCTTTGAGGATGCCACCGCCCGCATGGACGCACAGTGCCCGCTGGGCAGCGGCGCGCTGGCTGGCACCACCTACCCGCTGGACCGCCAGTTCACCGCCGAAAAGCTGGGCTTTGCGGCTCCCTGCGCCAACAGTCTGGACGGCGTGTCCGACCGCGATTTCTGCATCGAGCTGGCAAACGCCATCTCCATCTGCATGATGCACCTGTCCCGGCTTTCCGAGGAGATCATCCTCTGGTGCAGCTGGGAGTTCAAGTTCATTGAGCTGGATGATGCCTTTACCACCGGCTCTTCCATCATGCCGCAGAAGAAGAACCCCGACGTCACCGAGCTGATCCGCGGCAAGACCGGCCGCGTCTACGGCGACCTGAACACCCTTCTGGTGATGATGAAGGGCATTCCCCTCGCCTACAACAAGGACATGCAGGAGGACAAGGAAGCTATCTTCGACGCAGTGGATACGCTGGAGCTGTGCCTGAAGACGGTCACTCCCATGCTGGACACCATGAAGACCCTGCCGGCCAACATGCGCCGCGCCGCCGCCAAGGGCTTCATCAACGCCACCGACTGCGCCGACTACCTCACCAAGAAGGGGATGCCCTTCCGCGATGCCTACAAGCTGACCGGCTGCATGGTGTCCGACTGCATCGCAAAGGACAAAACCCTTGAAGAGCTGACCCTCGACGAGTTCAAGGGCTACAGCGCTCTGTTCGAGAACGATATCTACGATGCCATTGATCTGGTCAAGTGCTGCGAGGGCCGCACCAGCTACGGCGGCCCCAGCGAAGCCAGCGTGAACAACCAGATCGCACTGGCAAACGCACAGCTGGATGCGTGGGAGGAAAAGAACGCATGAGCGTGAAAGTTTTTATTGATGGCTCTTCCGGCACCACCGGCCTGCGCATTGCCGACCGTCTGGCACAACGCCCGGAGATCGAGCTGCTTTCCATTTCCGCAGAGGGCCGCAAGGATGTGAACGAGCGCGCGAAGGTCATCAACTCTGCCGACCTCGCCTTCCTTTGCCTGCCGGATGCCGCTTCCAAAGAGGTCATGCCCCTGCTGCGCCCGGACGTGAAGGTGCTGGACACCTCCACCGCCTTCCGCACCGATGCCGCATGGGACTACGGCTTCCCGGAACTGGCGGGCCAGAAGGAAAAAATCAAAAACTCCTGCCGCGTGGCAGTGCCCGGCTGCTATGCCAGCGGCTTTATCAGCATTGCCCGCCCGCTGGTGGAGCTGGGCCTTGCACCGGCAGATTATCCCTTCAGCTGTACCGGCATCTCCGGCTACTCCGGCGGCGGCAAAAAGATGATCGCCGAGTACGAGAGCGCTGATCGCCCGGCGCACAGCAAGCTGGATGCACCCAAGAGCTACGGTCTGGGCCTTGCCCATAAGCACCTGCCGGAAATGCAGAAGATCAGCGGCCTTGCCCACACCCCCATGTTCGTGCCCGTGGTGTGCGATTACTACTGCGGCATGCAGGTGCTGGTGCCGCTGGATCTGACGCTGGCGGGCAGCACCGCCGAACAGGTGGCCGAGGGCATTGCGGCATATTACAAGGATGCTGCCACCGTCAAGGTGCACGCTCTGAACGAAGCCCTGCCGGAGAACGGCCTGTACTCCAATGCCATGGCCGGTACCGACCGCATGGAGCTGTACATGACCGTGAACGCTGCAGGCGACCAGATGATGCTGGTCTCCCTGTTTGATAATCTGGGCAAAGGCTCTTCCGGCGCGGCCGTCCAGTGCATGAACCTGATGCTGGGGCTGGAAGAGACCAAAGGGTTGGAATAAAGATGGCTCGTACACGGGCAGCGTCCTCGCCCTCTCCGTCTTTGCTTCGCAAATCCACCTCTCCCAAAGGGAGAGGCCTTGGCAAAAAGATGAAGTTTGCGTGGACTGCCAAGGGCTCCCACTTTGGGGGAGCTGGCGAACGTATGTGAGCCTGAGAGGGCTAGCCCGTTCGAGTGAGAAGTATTTCTTTGTGGGAAAGGAAGATCATTATGCAGTATCAAGAAGTTGCGGGCGGCATCTGCGCGCCCAAGGGCTTTGCAGCGGCTGGCGTGCACTGCGGCATCCGCGCAAACCATGCAGAAAAATACGATCTGGCACTCATCAAGGCGGACGTGCGCTGCGCCGCCGCCGGTGTGTACACCACCAACAAGGTCTGCGGCGCACCCATCAAGGTGGACCGTGCCCACCTGAAGGACGGCTACGCACAGGCGATCATCGTGAACAGCGGCAACGCCAACACCTGCGCCGCCAACGGCGTGGCTCTGGCCGAAGAATGCTGTGAGCTGGTGGGCAAGGAGCTGGGCATCGACCCGCAGGACGTTCTGCCCGCTTCCACCGGTGTCATCGGTCAGCCCATGGTCATCGACCCCTTTGCCCGGGGCATCCCTGCCGCCGCCGCAAAGCTGGCTGCGGACGAGCAGGGCAGCACCGATGCCGCCACCGCCATCATGACCACCGACACCCACAAAAAGGAATACGCCATCCAGTTCGAGCTGGGCGGCAAGACCTGCACGGTGGGTGCCATTGGCAAGGGCAGCGGCATGATCGCCCCCAATATGGCCACCATGCTGGCGTTCTACACCACCGATGCGGCGGTGTCCCCCATCCTGCTGGAAAAGGCCCTCAAGACCGTGGTGCCCGGCACCTACAACCAGATGAGCGTGGATCTGGACACCTCCACCAACGATACCTTGATCATCATGGCTTCCGGCCTTGCAGGCAACCCGGAGATCTGCGAGGAGAATGCGGACTACGAAGCCTTTGTTGCCGCGCTCACCGCCATTGCAGAGCACATGTGTGCCGAGCACGCCGGTGACGGCGAGGGTGCCACCCACCTCATCACCTGCGAAGTGACCCACGCCCCCGACCTGAAGACCGCCCGTGCCGTCAGCCGCAGCGTGGTGTGCTCCAACCTGTTCAAGGCCGCAGTGTTCGGCCGCGATGCCAACTGGGGCCGCATCCTGTGCGCCATCGGCTACACCCCCGGCGATTTCTCCATTGATAAGGTCTGCGTGTGGCTTTCCAGCAAGGCCGGTGAGGTGTATGTGTGCGAAAACGCCGCCTACCACCCCTACAGCGAGGACGAAGCCGCCAAGGTGCTGGCTGAGCACGATGTGCTGGTCAAGGTGGACATGGGCACCGGCGATGCATCCGCCAAGGCATGGGGCTGCGATCTGACCTACGATTACGTCAAGATCAACGGCGACTACCGCACCTGATAACCCTCTCAGGCGCTGCGCGCCAGCTCCCCCGAAGGGGGAGCTTAAAACGAACGACAAGCAGCTGATTTTATGAAATAAAGTGACCCGTCCGGCAAAAGCTCCCCCTCTCGGGGGAGCTGGCAATGCCGCAAGGCATTGACTGAGAGGGTTCAGAGGAAATCTTATGAAAAACGAAGAAATGGCGCGCCTTTTCTCTGAGGCGACACCCTACATCCAGAAGTATCACGGAAAGACCATGGTGGTAAAGTACGGCGGCAATGCCATGATCAACGAAGAACTGAAAAATGCCGTCATGAACGATCTGGTCACCCTTACCCTGCTGGGTGTGCGCGTGGTGCTGGTGCACGGCGGCGGCCCGGCCATCAACGAGATGCTGAAGAAAGTGGGCGTGGAGAGCCATTTCGCAAACGGTCTGCGCGTGACCGACGATGCCACCATGGAGATCGTGCAGCAGGTGCTGGCCGGTAAGGTGAACAAGGATCTGGTGGCAAAGCTGCGCGGCCGCGGCGTGGGCCTGTGCGGCATGGACGGCCAGATGCTGCGTTGCACCGAGCTGGACCCCCAGCTGGGCCATGTGGGCGAGATCGTGCATGTGGACGCTACCCTGATCGCAAGCCTGCTGGACGGCGGCTTCATCCCCGTGATCGCCACGGTGGGCATGGACGATCTGGGTCAGGCCTACAACGTGAACGCCGACACCGCCGCTGCACAGATCGCGATTGCGCTGAAAGCGGAGAAGCTGGTATCCATGACTGATATCGCGGGCCTGCTGCGGGATAAGGATGACGAGAGCACCCTCATCCCCGAGGTGGAGGTGTCCGAGATCGAGGGCTATAAGTCCGCCGGCATCATTGCGGGCGGCATGATCCCCAAGATCGGCGGCATGGCCGATGCCATCTATCAGGGCGTGCACGAGGCGGTCATCATCGATGGCCGCGTGCCCCACTCCATCCTGCTGGAGCTGTTCTCCAACCGCGGCTCCGGCACCCGCTTTTACCGCCGCAGCCACCGCGAATAAGCATTGCGCCGGTGCCGTGCAGGCGGTATAATAAGAAAAATGACCCTCTCAAGCCTTTGCCAGCATTTTCTGGCGCGAAAGCGCCTGAGAGGGTTTTCTGTTCACAGTTTCTGTTCACAGGAGGGTACACCTATGGATTCTGAAAAAGTCATCAAGCGGGACGGCGAATACGTCCTGCACACCTATAACCGCAACCCTATTGTGCTGGAAAAAGGCCACGGCCTGCGCGCCGCAGGCCCCGAGGGCCAGCAGTATCTGGATTTTACCAGCGGCATTGGCGTGAACAGCCTTGGCTACTGTGATCTGGACTGGGCCGAAGCCGTCTCGGAGCAGGCCCACAAGCTGCAGCATACCTCTAACCTTTACTACACCGCGCCCTGCGGCAAGCTGGCCAAAAAGCTGTGCAAGCGCACCGGCATGAGCAAGGTTTTCTTCGGCAACTCCGGTGCCGAGGCCAACGAGGGTGCCATTAAGGCCGCGCGCAAGTACAGCGTGGACCACTACCGCAAGGACCGCACCACGGTCATCACGCTGGTGAACAGCTTCCACGGCCGCACCATCGCCACCCTGACCGCCACCGGTCAGGAGGTGTTCCACAACTACTTCGGCCCCTTCAACGAGGGCTTCCTGTATGCTCCGGCAGGCGATATCGAAGCGCTGGAGGAGCTGGTGGACCGCACCACCTGCGCCGTGATGCTGGAACTCATTCAGGGTGAGGGCGGTGTGATGGCGCTGGACCCGGACTACGTGCAGGCCGTGCGCAAGCTCTGCGACGAAAAAGACCTTGTGCTCATCGTGGACGAGGTGCAGACCGGCGTGGGCCGCACCGGCACCTTCCTGTGCTGCGAGCACTACAACCTCAAGCCGGACGTGGTCACGCTGGCCAAGGGTCTGGGCGGCGGCCTGCCCATCGGCGCAGTGCTGATGAACGAAAAGGTGGCCGAAGGCATGGGCCCCGGCACCCATGGCTCCACCTTCGGCGGCAACCCGGTGGTCTGCGCCGGTGCCAACGTGGTGGTGGACCGCATGGACCAGAGCTTCCTTGCCAATGTCAACGAGCGCGCCGTCCAGCTGCGTGCAGGCATCGCAAAGCTGCCCCATGTCAAGAGCATTTCCGGCATCGGCCTGATGGTGGGCATCGAGTTCTACGACCTCAAGGCCGCAGATGTGCTGGCCGCCTGCCGCGAAGCGGGCCTGCTGGTGCTGACAGCCAAGACCCGCCTGCGCCTGCTGCCGCCGCTGACCCTCAGCGAGCACGATGTGGATATGGCGCTGGAGATCCTGGGCGATGTGCTGAGCAAAATGGAGCCGACGGCTCCGAAGGAGCAGGCATGAAAAATCTGCTGAGAATGAGCGACCTCTCCCCTGCCGAGCTGACCCACATTCTGGATGTGGCCGACCAACTCAAGGCACAGCAGAAGCTGGGCGGCACGGCCCCGCTGCTGGCGGGCAAAACGGTTGCCCTGATGTTCTCCAAGGCATCCACCCGCACCCGCACCAGCTTTGAGGTGGGTGTGTACCAGCTGGGCGGTCTGGGCAACTACATGAACACCGCCGAGCTGCAGGCCGGGCGCGGCGAGCCCCTCAAGGACACCGCCCGGGTGCTGGGCCGCTACTACGACTGCGTGGTGTGGCGCACCTACCGCCAGAGCGATCTGGAAGAGTTTGCCGAGCTGGCCGGTGTGCCGGTGATCAACGGCCTGACGGATTACGCCCATCCCTGTCAGGTGCTGGCCGACCTGATGACCATTCGGGAGCGCCGGGGCAGCCTTGCGGGCCGGAAGCTCTGCTTTGTCGGCGACGGCAGCAGCATGGCAAACAGCCTCATCGTGGGCGGACTGCTGGCTGGGATGCAGGTCACCTGCGTCTGCCCGCAGAGCTACCGCCCGGCGGCGGATGTGCTGATGTTCGCCCACAAGTACGGCAGCGCCTTCCACCTGACCGCAGACCCTGCCGAGGGTATTCAGGACGCCGACGTGGTGGCAACGGCCGTGTGGAACACCGCCCAGCCCGGCACGCCGGAAAGTGAGCAGCGCCTGCGGGATTTTGTGGGCTATCAGCTCACAAGCAAGCTGCTGGAAAGCGCCAAGCCCGATGTCATGGTGCTGCACTGCCTGCCCGCCCACCGGGGTGAGGAGATCTCCTCGGCGGTGTTCGAGCAGCACGCACCGGAAATCTTTGACGAAGCCGAGAACCGCCTGCACGTGCAGAAAGCCGTGCTGGCCATTCTGCTGGCGGGGAAATAAAAACAGAACGCCAACAGGGCCGCCGCACATCGTTTGTGCGGCGGCCCTGTTTTTTTATCGTGGGAGATTTGTTGGTGGAATAGAGCGTTGGCTGTGCGCTGCGGTGAAATGGCGTCAACCGATACTTTGCTGGTGCTCGTCCCCATAGGTCTCTATGTAGCGGAAGAACAGGTATTCGCACAGCATCAGCAGCTGTACGCGGGACTGCACCTGAATGCCGGAGCACACAAAGTTTGTGGCGTTGACATACAGGTTTTCATCTGCCATGCCGCTGAGGGTATTGCTGCCGAGATTTGTAAAGGAAACCAATGCGGCACCACGGCTTTTGGCAACCGTTGCAGCGGCAATGATCAGACTTGTTTCGCCGGAAATGGAAAGGGCCAGAACCAGATCATCGGAAGTCAGCTGCCGGGCGCTGATATTCATCAGGGTGCTGTCATCGTAACAGAAGGCGGCCTTGCCGATGGTCTGCAGCCGCTTTGCAAGTTCGGAGCCGGGCATTCTGCTGCTGCCTACGGCATACAGCTCAATGCGGCGGCTGCAGTGGATCAGCTCTACGATACGCTCTACGGTCTCCTCCGGAACCATCTCGATGGTTTTGTGGATATCCCGGAAAAAGTCGGTCGGGTGAGATTTTCGCGGCGTTTCCTCCGGCTCAAACAGATCCATGCGCAAAGATGCCTTAAAATCGGAATAACCACTGAAACCGAGCTTCTTGCAAAAGCGGACGACAGAAGCCGGTGAGATGAACAACCGGTCCGCAAGTTCCGTCACCTTGAGATTGGCGATCTCGGTGTGGTTGCGAATGCAGTAAGAAAGAAGCTCATTATCGTTTTTGTTCAGCTGGGGCGTGTGTTCTGCAATGCGGGTGAAAAAGTCCATGATGTCCTCCGGCGGGAAGGCTTTGAAGAAAGTTAGCAGGTGTGAAAATATTTTCAGACTCTGGAATTGTTTCAACTTGGGCAAACTGGTTCAAAACTTTCAAAACGCCTTTAAAAAAATGTTCATATCGATTATATTATAGTCACTCTCCAAAGCGCGCGCAAGGGTAAAATCAGAAACATGATCGCAAAACGAATGTGAGGTTTCAAAAATGGAAGGATTTAAAGTTGTTATTGTCGGCGGCGGCTCCAGCCATACCCCCGGCATTATCCAGAGCTTGATTGCAAATCTTGACCGCTTCCCGCTGAAAAAGCTGGTGCTGTACGATATTGACCCGGATCGTCTGGAGCTGGTCGATACCCTGTGCGGCTCGCTGATTGCAAAGCTGGATCCGGAGTGCGTCTACTTCACCACCACGGACCCGGAAAAGGCCTACACCGATATTGACTTTGCCTTTGCTCAGATCCGTCAGGGCGGCATGGAAATGCGGGAGAAGGACGAGAAGATCTCGCTGGAGTTTGGCGTTGTGGGTCAGGAGACCTGCGGCCCCGGCGGCATGGCATACGGCCTGCGTTCCATCCCCGGCGTGTTCCAGGTGATCGACGATGTGCGCAAGTACGCACCCGAGGCATGGATTATCAATTACTCCAACCCTGCTGCGATCGTGGCTGAGGCCACCCGCCGCAAGTACAACAACTATAAGATCCTGAACATCTGCGATATGCCGGTAGCCATCATGCTGTCCTTCGCAAAGATGCTGGGTCTGGAAAAATACAACGATGTGGACCCGGTCTACTTTGGTTTGAACCACTTTGGCTGGTGGACCCACCTGTACGACAAGAGCGGTGTGGACCGTATGCCGGAACTGAAGGAAAAGATCATGAAGTTCGGTCTGGCTGCTTCTCATGATAAGCACCACTCCGATCCTTCCTGGCGCCACACATGGGAAAACTTTAAGGAAATCCTCACCGACTTCCCGGAGTATCTGCCCAATACCTACCTGCAGTACTATCTGTATGCCAAGGAAAGCGCCGAGGATATGGATCCCAACTACACGCGTGCCAACATGGTCATGGATGGCCGTGAGAAGGACATGATCGAGCAGGCAAAGCTGATCCGCGAGAGCGGCGGCAAGAAGGAAGCAAACCTGAATCTGTTCAATGCTTTTGGCGATTTTATTGTGGATGTGGCATGCTCCATTGCCTATAACAATGCGGACCGCTATCTGGTCATTGTGGAAAACAAGGGCTGCATCCCGCAGATGCCGTATGATGCCATGGTGGAAGTTCCCTGCTACCTGCGCAAGTGGGGCCCGGAGCCTGTTACCATCGGCAATATCCCCCAGTTCCAGCTGGGCATGATGATGCAGCAGGTCTCTTCGGAAAAGCTGATCGTGGATGCTTATTTTGAACACTCCTACCAGAAGGCACTGGAAGCATTCACGATGAACAAGACAGTTCCCTCTGCCAAGGTGGCACGCAAGATCCTGGATAAGATGATCGAAGCCAATAAGGGCTACTGGCCCGAACTGCACTGAGATCCTCAGGAGGTAAATCATGGAGAAGAGAGAGAAGAAAGTTACCTTTTCACAGTTCCAGAAACTGGGAAAAGTTCTAATGACGCCTGTCATGATCCTGCCCATCGCAGGTATTCTGGTGGGCATTGGCTCTGCGTTCACGACAAAGAACATTGTGGCACTGTGGCCGGTTCTGGGCAATACCTATGTCAAGCTGTTCTTTAATCTGCTCAAGGCCATGGGCAATACCATTAACTCCTATCTTCCAATCATTTTTGCTGTTTCCGTTGCCATCGGCTATGCAGAAAAGGAAAAGGGCATCGCGGCATTGTCCAGCGTGATCGGTTTCCTCGCCATGAACAATGTGATGAATATCCTGCTGACCAGTCTGGGCATTCTGGACCCTGCGGCGATGAAGACCGGCCAGTCCATGGTCATGGGCATCGCTTCGCTTGACACCGGTGTATTCGGCGGTATTCTGGTGGGTCTGCTGGTTGCAAAGCTGCATAACAAATACTATAATATTCAGCTGCCGCCGGTTCTGGGCATCTTCTCAGGCACAAAATTCGTGCCGATGATCTCGCTGCTGGCCTGCTCTGCGCTGGGTCTGGTAATGTCTGTGGTGTGGCCCTTCGTTCAGACCGGTCTGGGCTTTATGGGCGAGATCATTTATGACACTGGCATGGCAGGCAGTGTGATCTATGGTCTGGCAGAGCGTGCGCTGCTGCCTTTTGGCCTGCATCACTTTATTTACACTCCGTTCTTCTTCACAAACCTTGGCGGTTCCATGGTCATTGATGGCACGCTGTATGAAGGCGCGGTGAACATTTACAACGCCATGCTGGCTTCTCCGGATGCCATGTTTGACGTGAACATTACCCGCTTTATCATGAACGGCAAGGTTATTTTTGCTATGTTTGGTCTGCCCGGTGCGGCTCTGGCCATGTACCATTGCGCAAAGCCGGAGCGTAAGCCTCAGGTCAAGGCGCTGCTGATCGCAGCCATCATCCCCTCCATCTTCACTGGCATCACCGAGCCCATTGAGTACAGTTTCCTGTTTGCGGCTCCGCTGCTGTTCGTGGTGCACGCTGGCTATGCAGGTCTGGCCTACCTGCTGACTTACATCTGCAAGGTGAATATCCCGGGGCCCAGTTCCTTCGGCGGCCCTTTCCTGAGCACGATCTTCAATGGCATCATGCAGGCGGATAAAGGCTCTAACTGGATCTGGGTGTTCATCATTGGCATTCCCTGCTTCTTCCTGTACTATTTCACCTTCCGCTTCATGATCACCAAGTTCAACTACAAGACTCCCGGCCGCGAAGATGATGGCCAGGAGGTCAAGAAGCTGGACAAGAAAATGAGCGACGAGATGATGGCGACCATCATTGAAGGTCTGGGTGGTGCAGACAATATCCAGCATGTGGATGCCTGCTTTACTCGACTGCGCGTCAAGGTCAAAGACAAGGCTCTCGTTATGCCGGATACTGACTGGAAGCAGAAGACGGGTGCAAACGGCGTCGTTCAGGTCGCAGATGGTGTGCAGATCATCTACGGTGCCAAGGCCGATATCTACAAAAACGACCTCAAGAGCGCTCTGAACATGGACTGATTTTTCAGTGCCGGTCAGGGTTTCCCGAATAAACAGCGAGGGCATCTGCCAACGGCAGATGCCCTTTCTGCATACAAAAAAATCAAACCTTTGCCGCGCCGCGGTCGAGGATCTTATCGAACCGGGCAAAGAAGGTGATGGTGGTGATGGTGGCGGCCAGAATGTCGCTGACCGGCTCGGCCAGAAACACGCCGAACACCGGGTTCGGCAGCAGGTGCGGCAGAAT
Organism: Faecalibacterium sp. AF27-11BH; assembly: GCF_003603005.1. Taxonomy (NCBI): domain Bacteria; kingdom Bacillati; phylum Bacillota; class Clostridia; order Eubacteriales; family Oscillospiraceae; genus Faecalibacterium; species Faecalibacterium sp. AF27-11BH. The sequence continues at coordinate 168,913 of NZ_QVGS01000004.1, read as the reverse complement.
GAAGATGAGGGGGATCAACAGAATGATCTTGCGCAGGCAGGCCAGCAGCAGGCTGACCTTAGCCTGCCCCAGCGCCATAAAGCTCTGCTGGCAGGCGATCTGGAAGCCCATGGCAAAAATGCCCGCCATGTAAATGCGCATGGCCCACGTGGTGTACTGGATCAGTGCGGTGTCCGAGGTGAAAATGCCCGCCACCGCGCCGGGAAACAGCATCATCAACAGCCAGAACAAGCAGGTGTAGGACCCGCACAGCGTCAGCTGAAAACGGAAGGCTTCCTTGACGCGGGCCTTCTTGCCTGCGCCGAAGTTGAAGCTCATCACCGGCTGTCCGCCCTGACAGATGCCCTGAATGGGCAGCGTGCACAGCTGGGATGCGCTGGTGATGACGGTCATGGCACCCACAGCCACATCGCCGCCGTACCGCGCCAGACTGGAGCTGAAGCTGACGGAAAGCAGGCTTTCGGTGGAGAGCATCACAAACGAGGAGATGCCCAGCGCCAGCACCGGCAGAATGATCTGCTTTTCCGGGCGCAGGTAGTCTCTGCGCAGGCGCAGGATGGTCTTTTTGCTGGTGAGAAAGCGGATGATCCATGCCGCGCCCACAGCCTGACTGAGCACCGTGGCAATGGCCGCGCCCCGCACGCCCAGCCCGAACCCGAAGATCAGGATGGGGTCGAGGATAATGTTGATCACCGCGCCGATCACGGTGGTAAGCATACTGGTCTTGGCAAAGCCCTGCGTGGTGATAAAGGGGTTCATGCCCAGCACCGCCAGCACGAACACCGAGCCTGCAATGTAGATGCGGCTGTAGCTCAGGGCGTACGGCAGGGTGGCATCGCTGGCACCGAACAGCCGCAGCAGCACCGGTGCCCCGGCATAGAAGCCAATGGTCAGCACCACGGCAAAGAACATCAGCATGGTAAAGCTGTTGGAGACGATCTTTTCGGCCTGCTGTCTGTCCCCCTGCCCCAGAGCAATGGCGGTGCGCGGCGCGCCGCCCGCGCCCACCAGCATGGCAAAAGCGTTCAGCAGCATCAGAATGGGTGTGAACAGCCCCACGCCGGTCAGCGCTGCCGCGCCAATGCCCGCAATGTGGCCGATGTAAATGCGGTCCACGATGTTATACAGCAGGTTCACCACCTGCGCCACCACGGCGGGGATCATGAGCTGCAGCATCAGCTTTTTGATGCTGCCGGTGCCCATATCTTGTTTTGCCTGTGCCATTGGAATGCTCTCCTCTATACTTCAAATTTGAAAAATATCGTTCCTATTATACTCGGCTCCCGCCCAAAAGAACAGCCTTTTTTGCAAAGAAACCGCGCTTTCTGCCCCAAAAACGCAAAACGGCACGGCTGCGTATGGCTTGCAGCCGTGCCGTAACGGGAGAAAAGTGTTGACGGAAAACCGCTTTTTTGCTATACTGTAAAGGCTAATATATGGAGATGTATCGAAGCGGTCGTAACGAGAACGACTCGAAATCGTTTTGTCCTTAATCGGGCACGTGGGTTCGAATCCCACCATCTCCGCCAACAAAAGGCATCAGCTCAGGCTGGTGCCTTTTTTGCGGCTAGATGGTGAGGATGAGAACAGGGCAGCGGCCCGCAGGCCGCCAGCAATCAGCCCTGCGGGCTGTTGCTTAGCCCGCGGGCGAATATCCACCATCTCCGCCAACAAAAGGCATCAGCTCAGGCTGGTGCTTTTTTTGCGGCTAGATGGTGAGGATGAGAACAGGGCAGCGGCCCGCAGGCCGCCAGCAATCAGCCCTGCGGGCTGTTGCTTAGCCCGCGGGAGAATATCCACCATCTCCGCCAACAAAAGGCATCAGCTCAGGCTGGTGCCTTTTTTGCGGCTAGATGGTGAGGATGAGAACAGGGCGGCGGCCCGCAGGCCGCAAGCAATCAGCCCTGCGGGCTGTTGCTTAGCCCGCGGGAGAATATCCACCATCTCCGCCAGAAGTCGCAGATTGCATTTTGAGACAGGGGGGAATATACTTATATTGGATAGATTCCAATACTATCCAACTTTTTAATGCAACAGCGGTGAATTGCATATCGCAAAGATGCCGTTTGAATGTTGCACGAATTTCTTAACTTGCGATAAAATTTGCGATAAACGATTTTTGGAAGGAATATAATCATGTCGAAAGATGAATATTTGATCACAGATCCACCCCTTAAAGCGCTGACTGTTTTTGCGATGCCGATGATCCTTGGAAGCTTTTTTCAACAAGTATATAATATGGCCGATTCCATAATAGTTGGTCAATTTGTTGGCTCCTCGGCACTTGCGGCTGTTGGTGCTTGTGCTGCACTGACCAATGTTTTTATTTGTGTGGCGCTTGGTGCTGGCGTGGGCGCAGGTGTGCTTGTAAGCCGCTATTTTGGTGCAAAAAATTATGGTAAAATGAAAACCATTGTGTCAACGTCCCTGATCAGCTTTTTGATCTTAAGCGTTGTCCTTGGTGTCTTTGGCTTTTGCTTTTCCCATTTCATGATGAGCGGATTACAGACCCCTGCCGATATATTGGAAGAAGCAGTATTGTATCTGCGTGTCTACTTTGTGGGTTTCCCATTTCTATTCATGTACAACATTCTTTCCACCATGTTCACTTCCATCGGTGAATCCAAAATTCCGTTGGGACTGCTGATATTCTCATCTATCCTGAATATTTTTATGGATCTCTGGATGGTGGCCGGTCTTGGTCTGGGGGTGTTTGGTGCAGCCCTTGCGACCTTGATCGCACAAGGAATTTCTGCCGTGTTTTCGTTTTTGATCTTTCTGTCTCGGATGCGGCAATACAAGAGCTCCTTTAGCAGGTTCGACCGGCAGGAGCTGTATTCCACGCTTCGCATTGCGGTACCATCGGTTTTGCAGCAGTCCACAGTGTCTATCGGTATGATGATCGTGCAGGCAGTGGTAAATCCCTTCGGCACACAGGCACTTGCCGGGTATGCGGCAACGATGCGGGTAGAAAATGTTTTTTCGCTGATCTTCGTATCCATCGGCAATGCAGTTTCGCCGTTTGTATCCCAGAATCTTGGCGCAAAGAAAATTGAGCGTATCAAAAAAGGGTATCATGCTGCACTGGTGTTGGATCTATGCTTTGCAGTTCTTGCTTTCGTGGTCATTGAAATACTGCACACACAGATTTCCTCGTTGTTCTTGGGAAAAGACGGAACTGCGTTGGCCTATCAGGTGTCCGGTGATTATATGAGATGGCTTGGTTACTTTTTCATCTTCATGGGCATCAAGATGGCAACGGATGGCGTTCTTCGCGGACTTGGAATCATGCGGCCGTTTCTTATTGCAAATATGGTAAACCTTGCAATCCGCTTGTCTGTTGCTTTGATTTGTGCACCGCGTTTTGGCATTGCTTTTGTTTGGCTTGCAGTCCCGGCAGGTTGGCTTGCAAACTTCCTTATTTCCTATGCGGCGCTCAGAAGATCGTGGCCAGAGGATAAAGCGGCGGTATCTCAATGATTTCATGCAGTGGAGAGGTGCTTTGTTCTGACGGGTTTCACTTACAGAGAATGTGACGCGAAAAAATTCGCCGGTGTTCCGTTCAGAAAATCAGATGCTCGCTAAAATATTTGTCAGTGTGGTGACAAATGCTTCATCCTGCTCCTTCGTCCGCTTTGGGCTCCCCTTGGGGTGCTTTCCGGCACGGAGGAGCTTTTTGTTTTCATAACGCCGCAGCATGAGAGCTTCCATGTTGTCGGCGGTGTATTCCAAACCGTTCTGATTCAGCACCCGTGCGCGCTTGGCAAGGCACATACTCGCCAGCCCATAGTCCTGTGTTACGACAATATCCCCCGGCTTTACCCGGTTAACGAGGGCAAAGTCTACGCTGTCTGCCCCTTTATCGAACACCAATGTCTGCGCACCTTCCCGCTCGATTTGGTGGGCGGTGTCGCACAGGATGATGACCGGAACGCAAAAACGCTTTGCAATCTGCAAAGTCAAATCCACCACCGGGCAGCCGTCGGCATCAATCAAAATATTCATCGGCTTTCCTCCATCGCCCACCGAAATGCCTTTGCCGTGCGCAGGTCAGCGTCCTTAAAGTGCCCGCCGCTGTTCCACTCAAGGGTGCAGTCTGCGCCACGCTCTATAAGCCGGCTGTGCAGGGTGCGGATGTTATCACCTACCGCAGCCATGACAGCGTTTTTCGTATGCTCTTCCTTGTTGCCAAGGCTCAGATAAACGCGCTGTGCCTGTATCGGGTGCTGCTGTTCAAACTTCATCCATTCCGGAAACCACACCGAGGGAGATGCGGCGGCGATACCATAGAACAGATCAGTCTGGGTGGATGCCCACAATGCAAACAGTCCGGCCAGCGAGTAGCCGCCCAGAATGATTTTGACGTTTTCCGGGAGAGGATACTGCTGCTTCAGTGTGGGAATGACCTGCTCTGTCAGAAAGCACAGGGTTTCCGTAGCCTTGCCACCAAATCCTTGCTTTCCCCACACGGCAGGGGCTTCCCACGGAGAAAGTGCATCGTTCCAGCTTTCCACAGGGATGGCCGCAAACAGAAAGTTCTGGCCGCTTTGTGCGATAGCAACCACTTCGTTGTCTATGCTCTGCAACTCATGTTCGCCTGTCATTTGGAGCAGTAGGTATTCTGCATGGGCTTCGCCGTAAATGCGGCAAGGTCTGTTCCCGATTAGCATTGTCTGTGCGGTCATTGCAGCATCCTCCCGAAAATTTTCGATAAGCCCAGTATAGCAACTGAAAAATCATTTTGCAATTCAAAAGGCGTTCGCATTCGCAAGCAGTGTCTTCGTAAAAAAGCTGGCACCTGATTTGAAGTTGTGCGAGGCTTCCAGAGTGATGTATCAGCAGTTTTTGAACGATCATGCCGTAGCCCATAAGCGGCAGACGAACCGGGCACGTGGGATTTGAACAGGGCAGCGTTATTCAATACCGCTAAGCTCGCGGTACAGCGTGCGGGCATAGGAATCTGTCATGCCGCTGATATAGTCGGTGACCATCAGCAGCCGGAGGTACAAGTCAAAAGGTTCCGTGCCGGTTCGGGCGTTTTGGTAATCCTGCTTGTAATTGCCGGAGAAGATGGCGAGAAGCTTTTTGTCGGCCTTGGAAGGTGCCTGCCCGTCGGTGCAGTATGCAGAGTCATAGTACAGCACGGCGGGAACAAAATGATCCAGCAGAAAATCGAGAATGACCTGTCCGGACAACTCCAGTTTCAGGATGCCGGGCGTATTAAAAATCTGCAAAAGGCATCGGCCTTCCATCACTGCCATTATACAAAAGAAACGCTGCTCCGGCAACAAAAAACGGATTCTCTGAAAAAAACATAAAAACTGCAGCTTGAACATGTGCAGAGTTCCAATTTATTTCGGGATCCGAAAAAAGGAAAGCGGAGTGTTATGCTGCGGTGTACTACTTCCGTCAGATGCACCCGAAATTGAATCAGACAAAAGCTTCCCTTTCCGTGGGCTGCGTGCCTGCGGCGGGGAAGCTTTTTTGTATGCCTGCGGGGCAGGAACGGCGGGATATCAGCCAGATTGCACAAAACGCATTGCACAAAATTGAACAGCTTTTCAAGAAAAAATCTTGCTATTCCGCTTGCGCTCATGTATAATGGACTTGGCTTGAAAGGTAGGATGTTTAAAAACGCTCTGCCGTATGCTGCTGCAGATGACTTGAAAGGTGGAACATGGGATGTTGTATAAGAAAGCTTCTGAGATGAAACCCACTCCGATCCCCCATTGCATGGGCGGCGAGGGCACCGTGATGATGGAACGCTTGCTGGATGCGCCTGCCGAAATGCTGGGCAAGGGCCGCGCCTATGTGCGCCACACGCTGGCACCGGGCGTGACCATTGGCAGGCACACGCATGAGCACGAGATGGAAAGCATGGTCATCGTCTCCGGCCGCGCTGTCCACATTATCAACGGCGAGGAGCAGATCTTGGAGAAGGGCGACATCATTGCCGCCATGCCCGGCGACACCCACCAGATCGCCTGCCTGGGCGACGAGCCGCTGGTGCTGATCGCACAGGTGCTGTACGAATAAAGGAGGAGCTTCAGATGGAACAGATCCGCAGTGCCGATGTTCTGGCCAATTTTCCGCAGGTGGATGAGGAAAAACTGAACGCCGCCCTTGCCGCCGAAGCTGCCGCCAGCAACCGCAAGATCATTGTGCTGGACGACGATCCTACCGGCGTACAGACGGTACATGATATCTATGTTTATACAAATTGGACGGTAGAAAGCCTGCGCAAGGGCTTTGCTGCGCCGGAAAAGCTCTTCTTTATTCTGACCAACAGCCGCGGCTTTACCGTGGCCGAGACCACCAAGGCCCACCGCGAGATCGCGGAGAACACCGCCAAGGTGGCCCGCGAGTTCGGCATGGACTACCTTATCATCAGCCGCGGCGACTCCACCCTGCGCGGCCACTACCCGCTGGAGACCGACCTGCTGCGCGAGGTGACGGAGGCTGAGAACGGTTACAAAATGGATGGCGACATCCTGTGCCCCTACTTCCGCGAGGGCGGACGCTTTACACTGGACAACGTGCATTATGTGCGCTACGGCGCAGAGCTTGTGCCCTGCGGCCAGACCGAATTTGCCAAGGACGAGACCTTTGGCTACCACGCCAGCAACCTGTGCGAATACATTGAGGAAAAAACCGGCGGCAAAGTCCGTGCAGGAGACGTGACCTGCATCTCGCTGGAAAGCCTGCGCGCCATGGACTTTGACGGCATCGAGGCCCAGCTGCTGGCGGTGCACGATTACGGCCATGTGATCGTGAACGCAGTGGCGGACTGCGATGTGAAGGTGTTTGCAGTGGCACTGTACCGCGCCATGGCAAAGGGCCGTCACTTCACCATCCGCAGTGCGGCCGCACTGGTCAAGGCCATCGGCAATATTTCCGACCAGCCGCTGCTCACCCGGGAAAAGATGGTCACGCAGGAAAGCAAGGCAGGCGGCATCATCGTGGTGGGCAGCCACACCAAAAAGACCACGGCCCAGCTGGAAGAACTGAAAAAAGTACAGGGCATCGAGTTTATTGAGATGGACAGCGACAAGGTGCTGGTGCCGGGCGAGCTGGAAAAGGAAGCAGCCGCCATCGTGGCCCACTGCTCACAGCAGATCGCAAAGGGCATCACCTGCTGCGTGTCCACAAAGCGCGTGGTGCTCACCCTGCCGGACGACACTCCGGAAGCAGCCCTCGTGCGCAGCGTTGCCATCAGCGATGCACTGCAAAGCTGCGTGGGCAGGCTGACCGCTTCCCCGGCTTTTGTGGTGGCAAAGGGCGGCATCACCAGCAGCGACGTGGGCGTGAAGGCCCTGCGCGTGAAATGCGCCAAGGTGCTGGGCCAGATCCGGCCGGGCATCCCGGTATGGCAGACCGGTGCCGAAAGCCTGTTCCCCGGCACGCCGTACATTATCTTCCCGGGCAATGTGGGCGAAGTGTCCACCCTGCGGGAAGCGGTGGAAATTTTGCTGGGCTGACACTCTGATGATTTAGAATGCCCGCCGCTTCGCTCTGGGCATATTCAGCGGAAAAATTATTTTTAATGATTGCAAAACAGCCAGACCGCGGTTGCGCAGCAATGAAAGCCCCAGTGGGGCTTTCAAGCGGCAGAACGTTCTTGCGGGAGCAAGATGGAGGGGCCTTGCCCCGACAAGTTCCGCGGGTCTGGCTGTTTTGCTTTTTCACGAAGATAAGCTGCTTCTTGTGCAGTGGGTATTCGTGTGGGGCAGGTTTGTATGGCTTTTATAAAATGCATTGCCGCCGGATACGTTCTCTTTTGCGCGCCAAAAGAGAACCAGAAAGGACGGCAGTGCCCGCAGGGCATGAAAGCCACAGTGGGACTTTTGAGCCGCAGACCGGGTTGCGAAGCAAATGCCACTACCTGTTACGACCCCTTCCCGTGAAAAAGCAAAGCCGGAATGACCGCAGTCATTCCGGCTTTGCAATATACAAAAATAATAATTCCGCTGTTTATGGCGCAGCGCACGCGGAGCCATTTTAAATGAACGATCACTCTTTTTTGGCTTTCTTTTTCTTCTTTGCTGCCTTTTCCTCCGGCTTGTTCTTCATCAGCCTGCCGAGGGATGCGGCAGTGTATACGCAGAAGCAGCCCACCACCACGATCAGCACGACGGCGCTTGCGTCCAGCGCCACGGTGCCGGCGCGGACAGCGGCCAGATACAGTGCCAGCAGCACCACGCCGCCGCCCAGCCACAGGCTGCTGCTGTTCACCTGCTTTTGCCACTCCTGCTGCGGCGTGAGCGGATGCTGCTGCGCCTTGCCCTGCCGGGCCTTCTTTTTCCAGATGTTATCACTTTGAAACGGATTCATGTTCCGGTGGCTCCTTCCCTGTCTTTTTCTTTAAGGGTATTATACGCCGCAAGATGGGATGATGTCCAGAAAGAAGTGGATTTTTCACCACTTGCATCCCACATTTGTGCAGAACGACCAAAACCGGCCCGAAATATCGGCTATTCGCCAATTTACTTTTTGCGGACCGAAGAGTAATCTAATGGTAGGATGTAAAGACGGACAAGCTGTTGAGATTGAACTAAAGGTAGGATGTAGCAAAGAACCTTTGCTGCGGGCTTGTCCGGCACGAGAACGCGAAAAACAAAAGGAGGCTTTTCCGTTATGAAGGTAGGTCTGATCTATACCAGCACCACCCCGGAACTGATCGAACTGGTGGAGCAGGAGGTCAAAAAGCAGCTGGGCGATGATGTGGAGCTGTACAGCCTGCAGGACCCCAGCATTCTGGCAGATGTCCGCGCGGCAGGCTATGTGACCACTGCACCGGCAGCACGCCTGATCGGCATGTACATGAAAGCCGCTGAGGAAGGCGTGGATGCCATGCTGAACCTGTGCAGCAGCGTGGGCGAAGTTGCCGACAGCGCACAGGACGTGGCAAAGTACATTGGTGTGCCTATCGTCCGCGTGGACGAGGAGATGTGCCGCGAGGCTGTCCGCAAGGGCCAGCGCATCGGCGTGATGGCTACCCTGCCCACCACGCTGGAACCCACCAAGGGCACCATCCTGCGCATGGCCCGCGAGTGCAACAGACACGTGGAACTGGTGGACTGTCTGGTGGACGGTGCATTCGGTCTGGATCAGGACCAGTTCAAGGCCCGCATGACCGAGATGGCCGGTACCATTGCCGACAAGGTGGATGTGATCGTGTTTGCACAGGGCAGCATGGCCTACTGCGAACAGTATATCGCCGATAAGTTTGGCAAGGTGGTTCTCAGCAGCCCCCGCTTTGGTGCAGCCGAGCTGAAAAAGGCGCTGGAAAAGAAAGGTACCATTTAAAAAAGGAACAAGAGCCGGAGCACGAGAACGGCTCAGGAGAAGATATTTTTTTGAAGGAGAATTCTTATGAAAAAGATGATTTCCCGTCGTGACTTCCTGAAGGTGGCTGGCATTTCCGCTGCTGCTCTGGGTCTGGCTGCCTGCGGCGGCTCCGGCACCAGCACTGCTGCTTCCACTGCCTCTACTGCAGCTTCCACCGGTTCTTCCGCTGCCGCTTCCGGCTCGGCTGTCACCCTGAAGCTGGGCTTCTCCACCAACGAAGAAGACCCCCGTGCAAAGGGCGCAAAGCAGTTTGCAGAAGAAGTTGCCGAAAAGACCGGCGGCGCTGTGGAAGTTCAGCTGTACCCCTCCGGCCAGCTGGGCGGCGATGCTGACCTGATCAACTCTATCGCTCTGGATTCCGGCACGGTGGATATCATCATCACCGACGCTTCCAACTTTTCCACCTACGATGCAAAGATGGGCATTTCCGCACTGCCGTTCCAGTTCGAGACCTTCGACGATGCATGGGCATTCATGGACAGCGACATCGAGGCTGCCGCTGAGGAAGGCCTGCTGAGCCAGAATATGCGTGTGCTGGCCCACTACTGCAACGGCTTCCGCTGCGTGACCAACTCCAAGGGCCCCATCAACAGCCCTGCCGACATGAACGGTCTGCTGATCCGCACCCCCGAGAACCCCGTCATCATGGCTACCATGACCGCTCTGGGTGCCAACCCCCAGCCGCTGAGCTTCTCTGAGCTGTATCAGGCCCTGCAGCAGAAGACCTACGATGCACAGGAGAACCCCATCCCCGTTATCTACAACAACAACCTGTTCGAGGTTCAGGAGTACCTGAGCATCACCAACCACATCTACTCCGGCATGTGCTTTACCATTGCCGAGAGCAGCTGGAACAAGCTGAGCGCTGACCAGCAGCAGATCGTTTCCGACGCTGCAAAGGCATCTGCCGATTACGACCGTGAGCTGAACGAGCAGCAGACCAACGACCTGGTCTCCGCTCTGGAAGAGAAGGGCATGAAGATCAACAGCCCGGAACTGGCTCCGTTTGCAGCTGCGACCGAAAAGGTCCTGACCGACAACGCTGATACCTACGGCGACCTGCTGGATCAGCTGAAGGCATGGAAAGAAGCCCGCTGAGATCACTGACCAGAAAACCTTGAAATAAAACCGAAGCAAAGGGACGAGGGGGCGTGCCCTTCGTCCCTTTGCATTTTATCTGAATCGCACTTGGAAAGGAGTTTGTACTGTGAAAAAACTGCAAACCACTCTGGACAAGATCACCACCCTCATTTCCGCCATTCTGTGCGCGGCTATGATGGTAATTCTGTTCGCAAACGTTGTGCTGCGCCTGATCCCCGGCATCGGCGGCTTCAAGTGGTATATGGAGAGCAGCCAGTATCTGAACGTCTGGTCCATGCTCATTGCCTGCATTGGCATCAACGCCATGGGCACCAACCTCCGCGTGGAGGTGGTGGATTCCATCCTCGGTAAGACTCCGCTGGGCAAAAAGATCGTTGTCATCATCCGTGATGTGTTCATCATCCTGTTCTACGTCATGGTCACCTACGGCGGCTACCAGCTGTGCACCCGCGCAAAGCAGGCCGTTTCCACCATGCCGCAGTTCACCATGGGTCAGGTGTACACCATCTTCCCCATTGCCGGTGTGCTGTGCATCCTGTCCGCCGTTCTCAATCTGGTGGTTGAGCTTACCACGAAACCTGAAGGAGGCGAATCCAAATGATCGCATGGCTGCTGATCTCATTCTTCGTTCTGCTGTTTCTGGGTGTGCCCATCGCCATGAGTCTGGGCCTGTCCGCCATGGGCGGCATCCTGTTCCTGGGCGGCGGCAGCACCGTCACCATTGCCCAGCGCATGTTTGAGGGCATGAACAGCTTTGCACTGCTGGCCATCCCTCTGTACACCTTTGCCGGCTTCACCATGTCCAAGGGCGGTATTTCCAAGCGCCTGATGGACTTCTGCTACTCCATCGTCGGCCACATCTACGGCGGTCTGGCTCACGTGAACGTGCTTTCCAGCATGATCTTTGCGGGCATCTCCGGTTCCGCTGTTGCCGATACCGCTGGTGTTTCCGGCATGTTCATGCCGGAAATGATCCGCAAGGGCTACTCCAAGAACTTTACCGTTGCCGTTACCGCCATTTCCTCCACCATCGGCATCATCATTCCTCCGTCCATCCCCATGGTGGTCATTGCCGGTATCTGCGGCATCTCCACCGGTAAGCTGTTCCTCGGCGGCATCATCCCCGGCATCCTGTGCGGTCTGGCACAGATGATCGTCAGCTACTTCCTCGCTAAGAAAGAAGGCGTGCCCAAGGAGCCCGGTCACTTCACCATCGGCCCTGTGCTGCACGGCCTGTGGGAGAGCTGGCCCGCCCTGCTCATGCCTATCATCATCGTGGGCACCATTACCATGGGTATCGTCAGCCCCACCGAGGCAGGCGTGATCGCTGTTGTTTACGGTCTGTTTGCCGGCGGCATCATCTACCGCGAACTCAAGTGGGAAGACATCAAGTTTGCCTTTGCAGAGACCGTCCGCACCAGCGGCCGTATCTTCATCGTCATCGGCGCAGCAAAGCTGTACACTGTTATGCTGACTACCGCAGGCTTTGACAAGTGGGTGGCCAAGACCATGCTGGGCTTCTCCACCAACCCCACCGTCATCCTCATCATGATCCTGCTGATCTTCTTCATCGTCACCATGTTCATGGAGTCCATCGCAACGCTGACCCTGTTTATGCCCATCCTGTATCCCATTGCTCTGGGCGTGGGCATCAACCCCATCGTGCTCAGCGTTCTGATCACCGTGGTCATCGGCATTGGTCTGGTCACTCCCCCGGTGGGCATGTGTATCTACGTTGCCTGCGACCTGATGGATACGACTGTTGGTGAAGTGTTCCCCACATTGGTGCCGTTTATTGCGGCCACCTTCGTCTGCATTGCCCTGATGGTCGCCTTCCCTCAGCTGATCCTGCTGCCCACCTATTTGATGGCGTAACCGTTGCGTCCGCTTTTCAGATATGGTAAAATAGTGGTGGAAGTTCAACATGTGATGTTTAGAGGCTTTCTGCCCCAGAACGTTCCACGTTGAACGACCCCGAATATCCACCGAACCGGATTTGGAGGCGGAACTATGTCAATGGAACATCCTGAAAAACAGAAGAATGCGGTAAAGTCTGTAGTCGATCAGGTCATGGATGGGATCATCTCCCAGATCATCGACGGCACCCTGCATCCGGGCGACAAGCTGCCTACCGAAATGGAACTGTGCAAGCAGTTCGGCGCGGGCCGCAACTCGGTGCGGGAAGCTGTGAAAAAGCTGCAGGCCTACGGCATCCTGTACATCAAGCGTGCCGACGGCACCTTTGTGAGCGAAAACTACAACCAGAAAATGCTGGACCCGATGCTGTACAGCATCATCCTGCAGAAGAACAGCTGGCAGGAATTTGTGGAACTGCGCTCCGTCATCGATATCGGTACGCTGAATATTATCATTCAGCGCAATGATATCACATCCTTTCTGCCGGACCTGTACCGCACCTTCGGCGAGCTTTCTGCCGAAATGCACTCGCCGGAGCCTTCGGTGGACAAGGTGCTGGAGCTGGACAGCCGGTTCCACACCCAGATCGCCAATGCGGCCCAGAACCCTATGCTGGCCACCATCACCGAGTATATCACCCGGCTGACGATGCCCAGCCGTCTGGAGACCACCCGCAAGGTGCTTGCCAAGGGCGAAGAGGAGATCGAGCGGTTCGTAGAGCTGCACCGCCAGCTGCTCAGTGTGATCGAGCGCAGGCAGGTGGACGAGATCGCCGCTACAGTGCAGGATCACTACATCTTCTGGAAGAAGTAAGCATACAGGCCTCCTGCCTGCCGTAAAAGGCGGGCTGGGGACTGTGAGTTTACAAGATGGGATGTTTGTGCTAAAATGACGTTAGCATCCTTTGTTAAGCTTCTCCAATGCGACATGCAAGGAGTGTTCATCCAATGAAAAAAATCATGATCTCCGTGGCCCCCGTTGCGGCCACAGACATTCTCATCAATCCGCGGGCCATTGCCCGGGATGTGTATGAGTGCTACAAAAACGGCGCATCCATGGTGCACCTGCACTGCCGCGACCTGAACGGCAACCTCACCCCGGATCTGAGCCTGCTGGAAGAAACGGTGGCCTACATCCGCGAGATGTGCGACATCGTGGTGGAGATCTCCACCGGCGGCGTGTCCAACCTGACCATTGAGGAGCGCGTGCAGCCCTGCTACCCCTCCTGGGTGGAAGCCAACAGCCTGAATGTCGGCTCGGTGAATCTGGGTACCTCGGTGTACCAGAACCCCATCAAGGATGTGGAGTACTGCGTCAAGACCATCATGGACAACAAGAAGATCCCGGAGACCGAGGTCTTTGAGCTGGGCATGATCAACACCGTGCGGGAACTGAACGACAAGTTCCACTTTGTAAAACCCATCCTGTTTGCACTGGTGTTCGGCCATGGCGGCGAGATGCCTGCCACGGTGCCGGCCCTGCGCCACATGATCCAGGCGCTGGAAGAGAACTTTCCCAACGGCGACTACCTGTGGGGCTACACGCAGGCCCACCGCGAGGACTGGGAAATGGTCAAGACTGCGCTGGATATGGGCGCTTCCACCGTGCGCATCGGCTTTGAGGATTCGGACATGATCGCGCCGGGTGTCCATGTGGACAACAACGCAGCGCTGATCGCAAAGGTGTCGGACATCGTAAAGTCCAAGGGCATGATGCCCATGACTCCCGACGAGGTGCGCGCCATGCTCAAGATCCCGCCGCTGCGCCGTTAAAAAGGAGGAAAGAAACGTATGGTGATTCAAGGCGTTACTTACCTCTCAGACTTTGAGGCAAAAAAAGCCATCATGGAAATGGCCCGTCGGCTGGAAGCCAAGGGCTGGCTGGTGGCCGGTGACGGCAGCATGAGCGTCCGCGTCGGCCCGCAGGCCGTGTGGGTGACCGTTGCCGGTGCCGACAAGGCCGCGCTCACGCAGGATATGCTGGTGCGCGTGGATATGAATGGCAAGGCGATGCTCAGCGCAAAGCCCAAGCCCCTGCCCGAAGACCTGCCCATCCATCTGAAAATCTATCAGGAAAACGAGAACGCCCAGTGCGTGATGCACACCTATCCGGCCTGCGCGGCTGTGATGGGGATGCAGGGCCAGACCGTGCAGCCTGCAGCATTCAGCCCCGCAGTGCGGGCGCTGGGACGGGTGCAGCTGCTGCCCGCCCAGAACGTGGACGCACAGGCACAGGCTGTCAGCCTGTTGTGCCGCACCGATAAGGCTGTCCTGCTGGAAAATGACGGCTGCCTGACCTGGGGCAAGACCCCGGCAGATGCGGCCCATCTGGTGGAAGCACTGGATTACTACGCAGCCGTCACCGCAAAGCTGGGCTGCGCAGGCTGCTCCAAATGCGGCAGCTGCGGCGGTCACTGCACCGGCTGCAGCAAGTGCGGCGCACCTGCCGTGCAGCCCATGGCTCAGCCCGCTGCACAGCCTGTGGCAATGGCAGTACCCTCCGCACAGCCTGCCCAGCCGGTGAGCCTGCCGGGCGTTACCGGGCTGATCCAGCCGGGCATGGCGCTGCCCACCCTACCCAAACAGCAGGCGGCTCCTGCCCCTGCCCCGGTGCCCGCCGCACAGCCTGCGGCAGTCCCTGCAATGGCAGCGGCCCCGGCCGCACCGAAGTCCGCAAATGCCCGCGATGCCGCAATGGCCGAGGTCATCCGCCGGACGCTGAAGAGTTTTCAATAACAAAAAGTTTCGTTTGATCCAACGGATATGACCTTTACGGAAAGGAACGAAAACCATGGATATCAGTTCGCAGGAAATTGAAGCGATCGTCAAGCAGGTGCTTGCCGGTATGGGCGGTGCACAGACAAGCGCCGCCCCCGCAGCCTACACGGCTGCACCCGGCGGTGCAGCAGGCGACCGCGGCGTGTTCGAGAATGTAGACGATGCAGTGGAAGCTGCATGGAAGGCCCAGCGCGACTGGGTGGCCAACTACAAGATCGAGGACCGCCAGCGCATCATTGAAGCCATCCGCCGCTGTGCCCGCGCACATGTGGAGGAGTGGTGCCACAAGATCGTGGAAGAGACCGGCATGGGCCGCTATGAGGACAAGGTGGAAAAACATCTGGCCGTCATCAACAAGACCCCCGGCCCCGAATGCCTGACCACCGAAGCCAAGAGCGGTGACGCGGGCCTGATGCTGGAAGAGTACGCACCCTTTGGTGTGATCTGCTCCATCACCCCCACCACCAACCCTACCGAGACCATCATCAACAACACCATCAGCATGATCGCAGGCGGCAACACTGTGGTGTTCAACGTGCACCCCCGCGCAAAGCGGGTGTCCGCTGACTGCCTGCAGGCGCTGAATACCGCCATCATCGAGGCGGGCGGCCCTGCAAACCTCATTACCATGACCCGTGAGCCGACCATGGAGAATGTGGACAAGATGGCCGCAAACCCCAAGATCCGCCTGATGGCAGGCACCGGTGGCATGGGCATGGTGAACGCCCTGCTGCGCAGCGGCAAAAAGTGCATCGGTGCCGGTGCAGGCAACCCGCCCGTCATCGTGGACGAGACCGCAGACATCGAGCTGGCAGGCCGCAAGATCTACGAGGGCGCTTCGTTCGATAACAACATCCTCTGCTTTGCGGAGAAGGAAGTGTTCGCCGTGAACACCGCCTACGACGGCCTGCTGCACGAGCTGCAGAAGCAGGGTGCCTACCTGCTGAACAAGGCCCAGACCGAACAGCTGGTGAACATCGTGCTGCAGCCCAAGAAGGGCGGCGGCCACGAGGTGAACAAAAAGTGGGTGGGCAAGGATGCCGCCCGCATTCTGGAGACTATCGGCGTGCATGTGCCGGATACTTGCCGCCTTGCCATCTGCGAGGTGCCTGCCGACCATCCGTTCGTGCTGGTGGAGCAGATGATGCCGGTGCTGCCCATCGTGCGCTGCCAGAGCTTTGAACAGGCGGTGGAAGATGCCGTGGTGGCCGAGCACGGCAACCGCCACACCGCTTCTATCTTCTCCAAGGATGTGGACCACATGACCCGCTTTGCCCGGGTCATTGAGACCACCATCTACGTAAAGAACAGCGCCACCAAGGCCGGTGTTGGCATTGGCGGCGAGGGCCACTGCACCATGACCATTGCCGGCCCCACCGGCGAGGGCATTACCTGCGCAAAGAGCTTCTGCCGCCGCCGCCGCTGCATGCTGGCCGAGGGCGGGCTGCGCATCATCTGAGTTTTTGAAGGACGAAACCATCACATACAATTTTTTCAGTGTTCTGACAGGAGGAACAACTTATGAAAGCTCTGGGTTTTATCGAGACGAAGGGTCTGGTTGGCAACATCGACGCTACCGATGCAATGCTGAAGGCTGCTGACGTTGAGTTCATTGGTTCCGACACCATCGGTGCCGGTCTGACCACCGTGATCGTTACCGGCGAGGTGGGCGCTGTCAAGGCTGCTACCGAGGCTGGCGAAGAGGCTGCTTCCCGCGTGGGTGAGCTGTTCTGCGTCAACGTCATTGCACGTCCTCACGCAGATCTGGCCCGCATCATGCCCGCCAAGGGCCCCGCGACCGGCAAGTCCGGCCTGCCCGCAGGCGAGCAGGTGCCGCTGGATGCCGCTCTGGGCATGATCGAGACCAACGGCCTGACCGCTTCCATCGAGGCAGCCGATGCCATGCTGAAGAGCGCAGATGTCTCTCTGGTGGGCCAGGAGAAGATCGGCGCAGGCCTTGTTACCGTGTTCGTGCAGGGCGACGTTGGCGCTGTGAAGGCTGCTGTTGAGGCAGGCCAGACCGCTGCTTCCCGCATTGGCGAAGTGGTCAGCGCACTGGTCATTCCCCGCCCGCACGCAAGCGTGTCCGAGTGCATGCCTGAGCTGCGCTGAGAACTGCGCTGACGCTGCATAAGAAAGGAGCGCTGTGCCTTGGTTTACCATGACATCAGTCAGGAACAGCTGCTGCTCCTGATCACGCAGGCCGTGCAGGCAGAGCTGCAAAAGCGCAGCCGTCAGGTGCCGGTAGGCATCTCGGTGCGGCACATCCACCTTACCCGCGATGATGTGGACAAGCTGTTCGGCTATGGCTACCAGCTCACTCCCAAAAAGGCGCTGAGCCAGCCCGGCCAGTTTGCCTGCGAGGAATGTCTGGACATCATCGGCCCCAAGGGCGAACTGAAGCATGTCCGCATCCTTGGCCCGGAGCGCAGTGCCACTCAGATCGAGCTGGCGCAGACCGACTGCCGCAACATCGGCATCAAAGCGCCGGTGCGTTCCAGCGGGGATACAAAGGGCACGCCGGGCGTGACCCTGCGCGGCCCGCGCGGTACTTTGACCGTGCCGGAGGGCGTGATGATCGCCGACCGCCACATCCACATGACTCCCGCACAGGCAGCGGCCTTCGGCCTTGCCGACGGCGACCGCGTGCAGGTAAAGATCGACGGCCCCAAGCCGGGCGTGATGGGCGGGGTGCTGATCCGCGCAAACGACAAATGTGCACTGGATTTTCACATCGACACGGACGATGGCAATGCCTTCCTGCTCAAGCAGGGGCAGCTGGTCACCGTGCTGGGCAAAGAGGAGTAAGCTATGATTTTAGGGATCGTCAAGGGGACCGTTGTCGCCACCCGCAAAATGCCGGAGCTTGTAGGCTATAAGTTCCTGCTGGTGGAGCCGGTGTTCGGCTCCAAAAAGGATACCATCGTGGCGGGCGACAACATCGGCGCGGGTGTAGGCGAGATGGTTCTGGTCACCACCGACGAGACCACCCAGCATGGTCTGGACCATCCGTCGCCCATTGATGCTTTCATCGTGGGCATCGTGGACAATCCTCCCACCCTGAGTAAGTAACACCCTGCAAGTTTTGCCGCAGAGAGGGGCTTCCTCCCGGCGGGATCGTGAGGCTTAAACAATGAAAATTATTATCATCGGCAGCATTGCCGCCGGGGTTTCGGCCGCCGCCAGACTTGCCGCCGCCCAGCGCGGAGCGCAGATCACCGTCTACGAAAAAGGCGGCTTCTACTCCTGCGGCACCGGCGGCCTGCCCCATTACCTGTGCGAGGATCTGGACAGCCTGAACAAGGCCATTCAGGCCAAGGAGACTGAGCTGAACGCGCAGGGCATCACCGCACATCTGCGCCATGAGGTGCGCGGCATCGACGCAGCCGCCCGCAAGGTGACGGTATGTGATTTTGCCACCGGACGCGTGTTTGAAGACCACTACGACAAGCTGGTGCTGGCCACCGGTTCTTCCAACCGTGTGCCGCAGGTGCCCGGCAGTGACCGCGTGGGCGTGCAGACCCTCAAGACCGTGGAAGATCTGATCTTCCTCAAGGAGTTCGTCCGCACCCCCTATGTGCGGGACATCGTGATCCTGGGCGGCAGCTGGGCCGGTTTGGAGATCGCAAAGTCCTTCCTCAAGCTGGGCCGCAATGTGCGTATCATTGAAAAAGAGCAGCAGCTTTTGCCCCAGTTTGACCCTGAGGTGAGCAAGCTGATCCAGAAGGAGCTGGAAGCGCAGGGCGTGCAGTTCAATCTGGGCGAGCAGGTGCGCTCCTTCCCGGGCCGTACCTTCGTGGAGCAGGTGCAGACCAACCGCGGCACCTACCCCTGTGACCTTTGCGTGGTAGCCATCGGCGTTACCCCCAACACCGGCCTGCTGGCCGGTACCGGGGCGCAGCTGGCACCCAATGGCGCTGTGCTCATTGGTGCCGACCTTGCCACCAGTGTGCCCAATATCTATGCCGTGGGCGACTGCGCAGCCTGCCGCGACGGCTCTCTGCGCACCAGCAGCCTGAAGGTGGCGGATCTGGAGATCGCCCGCACCGGCCTGACCGAGACCGAGGCCCGCAAGGCCGGTCTGCGGGTCAAGAGTGCAATGGCCACCGGCACCGACCGTCCGGGCATCTGCCCGAACCCCCACCGCATCACCATCAAGCTGGTGTATGAGGCCAATACCCGTCAGGTGCTGGGTGCGCAGGCATGGGGAGAAAAGAATGTTTCGGCCCGCATCAACGCCATTGCCGTTGCCATCCGCGCTGGCATGACCGTGGAAGCACTGGGTCAGGTGGATTTCGTCTATTCCTCCTCGTCCTGTTCCATTTGGGACCCGGTGCAGATCGTCTGCGGTCAGGCACAGTAAGCGGAGGGTGAACACATGGCAGAACGCATCAACGCCGTCAAGACCAGCTTTTTTGGCAAGGGTGCCATCCGTCTTCTGGGACCGGAGCTTCAGAAGATGGGCATCCGCCGTGCTTTGCTGGTGACGGACCGCTTTCTCTATGATTCCGGTGCCGCTGCCCGGGTCGGTCAGGTACTGTCCGATGCCGGTGTGGAGTACGCCGTGTACTACAATGTGCAGCCCAACCCCACCGTACAGGTGGTGAACGACTGCATTGCCGCAGCCCGTACCCTGCAGGTGCAGCTGCTGGTGGCTCTGGGCGGCGGCAGCGCCATCGATACCGCTAAGGCAGCCAGCATCGTGGTGGCCTGCGGCGGTACCGTGGAACAGTACGAGGGCGAGAACAAGTCCTCCAAGCCCGGCCTGCCCATCGTGGCGGTGAACACCACCGCCGGTACCGGCAGCGAGTGCACCTCCTTCTACATCGTCACCGACCCTGTCCGCCACAGCAAAATGGCCATGGTGGACCCCAACTGCATGGTCAGCATCGCGGTGAACGACACCGACTTCATGTCCTCCATGCCGCCCAAGCTCACCGCAGCCACCGGTATGGACGCGCTGACCCACGCCATCGAGGCGGCGCTTTCCAAAAACGCCAACCCGCTCACGGACAAGGATGCCTACTGGGCCATACAGGCGATCGTGCAGAACCTGCCCCGGGCCGTTGCCAACGGTCAGGATGAAGCCGCCCGCACCATGATGGCCTACGCCGAAAATGTGGCAGGCATGGCTTTCTCCAACGCGGGCCTTGGCATGGTGCATGCGATGGCACACGCGCTGGGCGGACACTACAACCTGCCCCACGGTGTGTGCAATGCGGTGCTGCTGCCCTACGTGCTGGCCTTCAACAGCCGCAGCCCGGTGTGCCGGGAGCGGTTCATGACCATTGCCGCTGCCATGGGCCTGCAGGGCACTTTTACCCCGGACACTGCCGCACCGGCAGTGATCCAGTTTGTCCGTCAGCTCAGTGCAGGCGTGGGCATCCCCGCCAATCTTGCGCAGCTGAACAAGGTGGACCCTGCAGATTTTGCCGCGCTGGCAGAACTTGCCCTGCACGACACCTGCATGTCCACCAACCAGATCACCCCCACCCGCGGCGAGGTGGTGGCGGTGTATACCGCTGCTTTCCGCGGATAAACTTTGAGACCTCCTCCATTTTTCTCCATACCCAAACAAAGCCGCCGCTCTCCCTCTGCAAGGGAAAGCAGCGGCTTTGTGCTGTAAAAAAGGGGTGGTGGGATTGTTTTTAAAGAGGATTCTGTTATAATAAAATGAAAACGCGGTGCAGAAGTAAGAGGAAAAAGCGATGGAACCAAGAGAAAAACAGGCGTACATGCTTATGGCACATCAGTGCAATGAGATGTTTTGGACTTTGCTTCGGATGCTGGATGCACCGTGGAATGATATTTTCATCCATATGGACAGCAAGAATGAAAACTACCAGCCAGAAACCGTTGAACGATATGTAAAATATGCCAAGGTTTTCCACGCACAGAGAACGAGCGCTGTTTGGGGTGGTATTACTTTAGTAAAGGCAGAGTTTGTATTGCTCAAGGCAGCGGTAGATCACGGCCCATACCAACATTACCACCTGATCTCCGGTGCGGATCTGCCGATTCAGCCACCGGAAGATATCCGCGCATTCTTTGAGGCAAACCCGGACAAGGAATTTGTTCATTTCGACCCGCACCCATTCAGCCCGTTCAATGATGAGCGCGTTTATTACCGGCACTTTTTCCAGAATATCGATCTGCGCCGCCATCCAGTGCTCGGCGTGATCAATGGAATCCTGCTGTCGGGCCAGAAGCTGCTGAGAATAAAGCGCAATCAGGACGTTCACTTCACAAAGGGCAGTCAATGGTTCAGCTGCACGGATGGCTTTGCACGGTATCTGTTGACAAAAGAAGAGTGGGTCCTGCAGGTGCTGGACAAGACCTTTTGCTCGGACGAGTTCTTTGTGCAGACACTGATCGTGCAGTCGCCGTATCAGGATAAGATCTATCAGGGGCCGGGTGATACCAGTGCCCGTGCCATCGATTGGGACAGAGGCAATCCGTGGGTCTGGAAATACGCTGATCTGGAACAGCTGAAAGCATCGCCCTGCATGTTTGCCAGAAAATTTGATATCGAAAAAGAACCGGAGCTTGTGCATGAAATAGAACGCCTGTATGCACCTCATATATAAAAACAGTGCCGGACAGTTTTCAGGCTGTCCGGCACTGTTTTTTACTGTTCATTCTTTTTCGCCAGATCCTTGGTGTACAGGGCACGGGTGGCGTTGAGCACAGCCAGCACCATCACGCCCACATCGGCAAAGATGGCGGTCCACATGCTGGCCATGCCGATCGCGCCCAGCACAAGGCAGGCAAACTTGATGGCCAGTGCAAACACGATGTTCTGGTACACGATGCGTAACGTGCGGCGGGCAATGCGCATGGCCAGTGCGATCTTGGCGGGGTCGTCGTCCATCAGCACCACGTCAGCGGCCTCAATGGCAGCGTCAGAGCCAAGAGCGCCCATTGCAATGCCCACATCGGCACGTGACAGCACCGGGGCATCGTTGATGCCGTCGCCCACAAAGGCAAGGTTCTCTTTGGGCCGCTTTGCGGCGAGCAGCGTTTCGATCTGGTCTACCTTGTCGCCCGGCAGCAGGCCCGCATGGTATTCATCCAGCCCAAGCTCTGCGGAAACGGCCTTTGCAACCGGCTCGGCATCGCCGGTCAGCATCACGGTCTTGCGCACACCGGCATCCTTCAGGCCCCGGATGGCCTGTGCGCTGTGGGGCTTCACCACATCGGCGATCAGAAGATAACCGGCGTACATGCCCTCGATGGCCACATGCACGATGGTGCCGGTCTCGCTGACGGCGGGAGCCTTCAGGCCCAGCTTTTCCATCAGGCGGGCGTTGCCGGCAGCAACGGTCCTGCCGTCCACCTTGGCGGTCACGCCGTGGCCGCCAAGCTCCTGCACATCGGTGACACGGTTCGGATCGATCTCCCTGCCGTAAGCGGCCTTGATGCTGAGGGAGATGGGGTGCTTGGACCAGCTCTCGGCCAGCGCGGCAGCTTCCACCAGCTGCTCCTCGCTGGTGCCCTCTGCGGGGTGGATGCCGGTCACTTTAAAGGTGCCCTGGGTCAGGGTGCCGGTCTTGTCGAACACAACGATGCCGGTGCGGGCCAGCTCTTCCAGATAGGTGGAACCCTTGACCAGAATGCCGCAGGCAGATGCACCGCCGATGCCGCCGAAGAAGCTCAGGGGAATGCTGATGACCAGTGCGCAGGGGCAGCTGATAACAAGGAAGGTCAGGGCACGGTAGACCCAGTCACCAAAGCGGGCGGGCTGGCCCATGAGCAGCAGCACGATGGGCGGGATAAAGGCCAGAGCCAGTGCGCCATAGCACACGGCGGGGGTGTACACGCGGGCAAAACGGGTGATGAAGTTCTCGGCGCGGGCCTTCTTCATGCTGGAATTTTCCACCAGATCGAGAATTTTGGAAACGGTGGATTCGCCGAATTCCTTGGTGGTCTTTACCTTCAGCAGGCCGGTCATGTTCACGCAGCCGCTGATGACCTCATCGCCGGTCTGCACATCGCGGGGCAGGCTCTCGCCGGTCAGGGCGGCGGTGTTCAGGGCAGAAGCGCCCTCCACGATCACGCCGTCGATGGGCACGCGCTCACCGGGCTGGACCACGATCACGGTGCCGATCTCCACGTCGTCCGGGTCCACCTGCTCCAGCCTGCCGTCCTCACCCTCAATGTTGGCGTAGTCCGGGCGGATGTCCATTAAGCTGGAAATGCTCTGCCGGCTTTTGCCCACGGCCACGCTCTGGAACAGCTCGCCGATCTGGTAGAAGATGATAACGGCACAGCCCTCCACGTAGTCGCCCAGTGCAAATGCACCCACAGTGGCAACGGCCATCAGGAAGCACTCGTCAAAGGGCTGACGGTTCTTGATGCCAAGCAGTGCCTTGCGCAGCACGTCCCAGCCGACCACCAGATACGGGATGCAGTACAGTACCAGCTCTACCGGCGTGGGAAACTGGGGCAAAAGCTTGAGGATGAGCACCAAAATCAGCGCAATGATGATGCGCTGCAGGTTCTTTTTCTGCTTTTTGTTCATACAAAACTCTCCTTTTTGCGGGATCCATGGGCCGCATCACGCTGCGGCGGGCGGGGATTTCAACAACTTTTCCCCATAAAAATGGATATTCCACGGTTTTACCCGTGTTTTCCACACAGTTTTTCAGGCGTAAAAGCGCTTTTCCACGTTTATTTTACGGTTTTTCCGCAAACGGTGTTGAAAACCGAGTGGAAACTGTTGAAAACTGTCTGATTTTTCAACAGAAAAAGTTATTGCACAACACAATCGCACACAAAGTAAAAAGCATCTGCACATTCGTTTGAGCTCTCAGAAAATCTACGAATTCTTGCTGCAGATGCTTTTTTCTTTAGCGGGCTCGCCCTCTCAGTCAAATCCTTTGGATTTGCCAGCTCTCCCAAAGGGAGAGGTGTCACCGCAGGTGACGGAGAGGGCGAGGCTGTTGATCGTGTGCAGCAACCTGCCGCGCATCAGATGTCAAAGATCTCGCAGTCGTCCTCCACCTTCTTGCAGGCGGCCAGAACGTTCACCATGGTGTCGTGGGGGTCTGCACCTTCAGAGAACTCCACCTTCATCTTCTGGGTCATAAAGCTGACGGTAGCACTTGCCACGCCTGCAACGGTGTTGGCAGCGTCTTCCATCTTCTGAGCGCAGTTTGCGCAGTCCACTTCGATCTTGTAGCTCTTCTTCATAAGTAATACCAGCCTTTCGTTATTCTTCGATATGATCCATCCCCATGGAGAGGATGCTGCGCACATGGTCATCGTCTAGTGCGTAGTAAACGGTTTTGCCCTCGCGCCGGAACCGCACGAGCTTGGAATCCTTGAGCACCCGCAGCTGATGGCTCACCGCCGACTGGCTCAGCTGCACGGCGTTTGCAATGTCCTGCACGCACAGCTCGTTGTCGTGCAGTGCATACAGGATCTTGATGCGGGTGGAGTCGCCGAACACCCGGAACAGGTCGGCCAGCTCGTACAGCACCTCGTCGTCCGGCATATCCAAGGCTTCCGGCTGCGGCGCGGGCAGTGCTTCCTTTATTTCCGCCATGTTGACATCTCCCTTCGCTGTGGATTCACATGAACGCTTGTTCATGTGTTCATAGTATCACGCGGAATGCTCCTTGTCAAGGCTTTTTTAAAGATTTTCGGCGTCTGCTCTAAATTGATGAAATTTGCCTTAAAACGCAGAAAATTTGCGTTTTTGAATCGCAATAAGGATGCGGATTGGAGGGAAGGCGAAAACAAAAAAGAGGTCGCCGCATGGTCAGTGTCCTCGCCCTCTCCGTCACCTTCGGTGCCACCTCTCCCAAAGAGAGAGGACTTGGCAGCCCGTTTGCGCAAAAAGAAAAAGAGAAATTCACAAAAAAGTGCAAAATAGGGTGCGTTCTGGTGCAAAATGTGGTATCTTATAAAGGTGTTCAAAAATAAAATGCGCCATACGGCGCGCAAAAGGAGAGGAAAGTATATGACATTGGAAACCGGTATCCGCGGGGAACAGAGCGTGCTCGTCACCGCAGCCAATACAGCAAAGACCATGGGCAGCGGCACGCTGGAGGTGTTTGCAACCCCGGCCCTTGTGGCTCTGGCGGAAAAGACCTGCTGGATGAGCGTGGCCGACGCGCTGGGCGAAGGCAATGGCTCGGTGGGCACCAAGCTCGAGCTGGAGCACACCGCCCCCACCCCCGTGGGCATGACCGTGACCTGCGAGAGCGAGCTGGTGGCGGTAGAAGGCCGCAAGCTCACCTTCAAGGTGGCCCTGCACGACGAAAAAGGCCCTGTAGGCGGCGGCACCCACGAACGTTTTGTCATCAACAACGCCAAGTTCGCAGCCAAGGCGGAGGCAAAGAAGGGGTAAAACTCCTTCCGTCATCGCTGCGCGATGCCACCGTTCCCCTTTTTGTCGCTTACACGACATCTTCCCCCGGCCGGGGGAAGTCTTTCTCAATGAGGGAGGCTTTGGCAGTACGGTAAAGTTCCCGGTTTTGCCAAAGGCTCTCTCCTTGGGAGAGCTGGCACCGAAGGTGACTGAGAGGGCGAGGACGCTGACCGAAGAAAACTATTCTTCATCCGTCTGCTCTGTTTGCTCCAATCGGATCGGCGGCGGGTCAGCTTCCAGCAAGTGCTGCTCAGCACGCTTCTGCGCGTCCTGCAAAAGCTGTGCGGCCTGCACGCTGGCCCGGAACAGCTCAAAATACATCGCTTTATAATCCGGCGCGGCGCACACCTCCCTTTGCATTCGATGGGGATAGTTTTTCCTGCGCAAAGAGGGGTATGCATCTCTGGAAATTTGAAAAAAGAGGAATCCGTTATGAAAAACAAGAACCTTTCATGGTTCGCAGCTCTGCTGGTGTTTGCCCTGCTGCTGTGGTGCACAGCGGCAACGCCCGGCAAGATCGCGGACCCGTCCACCTATACCTGTGCGGTGTACAGCACCATCTTTTCGCTGCTGCCGCCGGTGATCGCCATTGTGCTGGCGCTGAACACCAAGGAGGTGTACACCTCCCTGCTGGTGGGCATCGCATCCGGTGCACTGCTATATGCCAACGGCAATCTGGAGCTGGCCATCAACACCCTGTTCTTCAATGAGGACGGCGGCATGGTGGCCAAGCTTTCGGATAGCAGCAACGTGGGCATTTTGGTGTTCCTTGTCATGCTGGGCATCCTTGTGGCCCTGATGAACAAGGCCGGCGGCTCTGCCGCCTTTGGCCGCTGGGCCTCCACCCACATCCACTCCCGGGCCGGTGCGCAGTTTGCCACCCTGCTGCTGGGCGTGATGATCTTTGTGGACGACTACTTCAATTGCCTGACCGTGGGCTCCGTCATGCGCCCCGTCACCGACCGGCAGAAGGTGTCCCGCGCAAAGCTGGCCTACCTGATCGATGCCACCGCAGCACCCGTGTGCATCATTGCGCCGGTGTCCAGCTGGGCAGCTGCGGTCACTTCCAGCGTGCCGGAAGGCTCCGGCATCAACGGCTTTACCATGTTCCTGCGCACCATTCCTTATAACTACTATGCCCTGCTCACCCTCGTGATGAGCCTGTTCCTCATCTTCACCGGCACGGACTTTGGCTCCATGAAGCTCAACGAGGACAACGCCAAAAACGGCGACCTGTTTACCACCGCCGACCGTCCCTACGGCAACGATGTGGACGATGGCACCGATACCTGCGGCCATGTTGCAGACCTGCTCGCCCCGGTGCTGGTGCTGATCGTGGCCTGCATCTTCGGCATGATCTACACCGGCGGCTTCTTTGAGGGCGTGGACTTCGTTACCGCCTTTGCGGACTGCAACGCTTCTGCAGGTCTGGTGCTGGGCAGCAGCATTGCCCTGCTGTTCACCTTTGTGTTCTACCGCGTGCGCAATGTGATGACCTTTCAGGACTTTGCCGCCTGCATTCCCGAGGGCTTCAAGGCCATGGTCAGCCCCATGCTGATCCTCTCCCTCGCATGGACCCTGTCCGGCATGACCGGCCTGCTGGGCGCAAAATATTACGTTGCCAACCTGCTGAGTGGCTCTGCTGCAGCGCTGCAGTACATGCTGCCGGTCATCATCTTCCTTGTGGCAGTGTTCCTTGCCTTTGCCACCGGCACGAGCTGGGGCACCTTCTCCATCCTCATCCCCATCGTGTGCCATGCCTTCCCGGAGGGCGAGATGCTGGTCATTTCCATTGCGGCCTGCCTGTCCGGTGCCGTCTGCGGTGACCACTGCTCCCCCATCTCGGACACCACCATCATGGCATCCGCCGGTGCCCACTGCAGCCATGTGAACCATGTGTCCACCCAGCTGCCCTACGCCATTACGGCGGCTTCCTGCGCGGCAGTGTGCTATGTGATCACGGGCATTGCACAGGCTTTCCTTGGCGCAAACGGCAGCCTGTTCACCTCGCTGATCCTGCTGGCCGTTGCCATTGCCGTAGAGCTGGTGGTGCTCAGCGTGATCCGTGTGCGCACGAACAAAAAGGCGGCAGAATAAATTCCTGCCAAAAATTCAGCTGTTTCGCTTTGCGCCGCGGCCAAAACGTGGTATTTTTAAATAAAATGAACTATCGGAGGCACACGACCTATGCTGGAACAGGCATTTCAGGACGTATACACCAAATTCAAGCTGCATTTCTACCAGAACATTTTTCAGCGTTTTGCCACCCGGGAAGCCACGCTGACCACGGTGGAGTCCTTCTGCATGGAGGGCATCATGGCCATGGGTGAACCCACCATTGCGGAGTTTTCCCGCATGATGCAGATCTCCACCCCCAACGCGGCGTATAAGATCGGCAGTCTGGTGAAGAAGGGCTATGTGGAAAAGATCCAGTCCACCACCGACCGGCGCGAGTATCACCTGCGCCCCACCCAGAAGTATATCGATTACTACAACATCAGCTATTCCTACCTGCACACTGTGGTGGAGCGCGCAAGAGAGCGCTTCTCCCCCGAGGACTGTGCAAAGCTGGAGGAGATGCTCACCATTGTGAGCACCGAGCTGATGCCCGAGTTGGATATGCTCAAGAAGGACGAAAAGGCAGAATAAGCAACAAAGAACTCCCGGACATCCGTCCGGGAGTTCTTTTGTTTCCCCTTACTTCTGCTCTTTATCTACTACCTGGATCTTGCCCTTCTTCCACAGGACATAGGAGGTAAGGATGCCGATGGGCAGCATCACGATGATGAAGATGCCCACAAGGCCGCCCAGCACGGAGCCGTAGCCTGCAAGGCGTGCGGCGAGGGAGAGCACCGTCATGATGATGAGCACCGGCAGCACGCCCTTGATGCCGCCCTTGACCACCTTGCTGCCGCTGGCAGAGCTGGCGAACAGACCCAGCGCCATGGAGCCGAACAGGGCCAGCAGCGGGCTCTGGATGATGTCCTTCATGGTTGCCATAAAATGTCCTCCCGCTAAATACAGAATGAACGAAAAAAGGCGGGTATTTTCGGCCAGCCGTCCTTGTGATACGGACAGGATACCGGAAAAGGCGGCATCTGTCAAATGAGTATGACGAAAGCGCAACCGGCATTTTAGGGATATTTCAGGAACAGGATCCTGCAAAGAACCTTTACTGCATTAAAATAATAAAGCACTGACCGCGAGCCACTTTGCATCCGTTAAAAATTGCATAAAATTTAAAGAAAAAAACTGTCGTTCTGCCAAAAGCAGTGGGGATACACCTTTGCAAAAGCCGTGAGACCTGTTATAATACAGACATATTCATATCGAGAGAATAGGTTTATCGGCGGCAATGAGGCCAAAGAGGAAACCGGCATCGTATTTTGAGGGAAAGGCCAATGGAACACGTAACCGAACAACAACTGACAAGGCGGCAGAGCACCGTATGGCGGGCACTGCGCGCTGCCGCACCGCAGACCATCCCGGTGCTGGCGGGCTATTTTGTGCTGGGGATGGGCTACGGCATTTATGTGCAGTCGCTGGGCCTGCCGGTGTGGATGCCCATGCTCATGGGCACCGTGGTGTACGGCGGTTCGCTGGAATTTGTGCTGGCAAGCCTGCTGCTGAGCGCGTTCTCGCCCCTTTCGGCCTTTTTGATGGCGCTGATGATCCAGGCGCGGCATTTGTTCTACGGCCTTGCCATGCTGGAGCGCTACAAGGGCTACGGCCTGCGCAGCTTTTATATGATCTTTGCCATGAGCGATGAGACCTTTTCCATCACCTGTTCGGCCGAGCCGCCGGAAGGGGTGGACAGGGGCTGGTTCATGTTCTTCATCACCCTGCTGGATCAGTGCTACTGGGTGTTCAGCGCCGGTCTTGGCGCGGTGGTGGGCTCGGCGCTGCCCTTCAGCACCGAGGGTGTGGACTTTGTGATGACCGCCATGTTCACGGTGATCTTTCTTAACCAGTGGGAAAAGGACGAGCAGCACTACAGCGCCCTGATCGGCCTTGCCGCCCCATTGGCGTGTCTGGTGTTTTTTGGCTCCAGCAGCTTTTTGCTGCCCTCCATGGGATGCATCCTGGTGCTGCTGCTGGCTCTGCGTAAACCGATCGAAAAGGCCGAAGGCACCGAAGCAGAAAAAAGCGACGAGGAGGTGGGCGCATGACCGCAGTCCAGATGGGCCTGACCATTGCAGTGTGCACCGCCGCTACCATGATCACCCGCTTTCTGCCCTTTGTGGTGTTCTCTTCCAAGGATCAGCAGCCGCCGGAGGTGGTGCGGTATCTGGGCCGGGTGCTGCCCGCCGCCATCTTTGGTATGCTGATCGTCTACTGCCTGAAAAGCGTCACCCCCTTTGCGGGCAGCCGCGGCATTCCGGAGGCCGTCGCCCTGCTGGTGACGGTGGGCCTGCACAAGTGGAAGCATGAGACCCTGCTCAGTGTCGCAGGCGGTACGCTGTGCTATGTGCTGCTGGTGCAGCTGGTGTTCTGAAGAAAGAAAAAAGCGCGCTGCCGAGCAGGAAGATTCCTGTACGACAGCGCGTTTGTGCATGGGACGATCCGCTGACAGCGAACCGGAGCAGGACCGTCCGAAAAACCGATGCTTTGCGACCCGGTCACGGAAATTTTTCAAAAAAAGGTGTATACTGTAGAAAAATGCATCCGAAGGAGGGTCTTCCCATGCCCAGCATCATCATTATAGGTTCCGGCCCGGCAGGCGTATCCGCCGCGCTGTACGCTGTCCGCGCCGGGGTGGATACCACGGTGCTCACCAAAGGCCCCGGTGCGCTGGACCGCGCCGAAAAAATTGAAAACTATTACGGCTTTGCCGAGCCGGTCTCCGGTGCGGAACTGGAACGCCGCAGCATCGAGAATGCAAAGCGCCTTGGTGTGAGATTCGTCACAGCCGAAGCCGTGGGCCTGACCTATACGGATAAACTCACCGTAGAAACAGTGGATAAAAATTACCCGGCGGACGCTGCGATCCTTGCCACGGGTGCATCCCGGGCGGTGCCGCGCATCCCGGGCCTTGCCGGGCTGGAGGGGCACGGCGTGAGCTATTGTGCCGCCTGCGATGCCTTTTTCTACCGTGGAAAGGACGTGGCGGTGCTGGGCAGCGGCGAGTATGCCCTGCACGAGGTGCAGGCTCTGCTGCCGGTGGCAAAAAGTGTTGCCCTGCTGACCAACGGCGCACCGCTGACGGCGGACTTCCCGCCGGAAGTCACAGTCTATCCGCAGACCGTGGAGGCTGTTCTGGGCGAAACCGTTGTCACCGGCGTGCAGCTGTCCGGCGGTGTGCAGCTGCCTGTCAGCGGTGTATTTGTGGCACTGGGCGTGGCGGGCAGCACCGCACTGGCTAGGAAGATCGGCGCAGAGGTGGACGGGAACCGCATCGTGGTGGACGAAAAAATGCAGACTACCGTGCCCGGCCTGTATGCGGCGGGCGACTGCACCGGCGGCCTTCTGCAGGTGGCAAAGGCCGTGTATGAGGGCGCGCAGGCGGGCACTGAAGCCGCCAAGGCCCTGCGGAAAGGATGAAAAGCAATGTCGGAAACAACAAAGGAACACCGCGATTGTCTGGCCAAAGGTTTTCCCTTCTGGAACGACCTGACACCCGACGAACAGGACATGCTCTGCCGCTACACCCGGCCGGTGCACTACGCAAAGGGGGCAAGGGTGCACAGCCCGCTGGAAAGCTGCGTGGGCATCCTGCTGCTGCGCTCGGGCCAGTTGCGGGCCTACCTGCTCTCGGAGGACGGGCGGGACGTGACGCTCTACCGCCTGTTCGGCGGGGAGGTGTGCATCCTGTCGGCCTCCTGCGTGATGGACTCGGTGAACATCGACCTGTATATTGATGCCGAAGAGGACACCGAGGCCTACTGCATCAGCGCGGGCGTTTTCCGCAGGCTGATGCAGCAGAACGTGCATGTGCGCTGCTACGCCTATCAGATGACGGCGGAGCGCTTTTCCGACAGCATGTGGACCATGCAGCAGGTGCTGTTCATGAGCGCAGACCGCAGGCTTGCCATTTTTCTTACCGATGAGCTGGCCAAGACCGGCGGCGACGAGGTGCGCATGACCCACGACCAGATGGCAAAATACATGGGGTCTGCCCGCGAGGTGGTGAGCCGGATGCTGAAATACTTTGCGCAGGAGGGCTGGGTGCGGCTGTTCCGGGGCGGCGTGCAGGTGCTGGACAGGAAAAAGCTGCAGCAGCTGGCAAGAGGAGAATAACAAAAAAGGGACGATGTGAACATCACATCGTCCCTTTTTGGGTCATAGGTTATCCTTTGCAGCCCTGTTCTTCCCAGTCGCCAAAGTCGCTGGCTTCGGCGATCTTGGTGGGGTCGAATTTTCCGCTCTCGTCTTTGGGAGCAACAGCGGGGCCTGCTTCCACAGGGTTCTGGTTGGGAGCTTCCGGGGCGAACACCGGCTTCTCACCGCCCTCCGCGGGTGCCGCCGGGGCAGAGGCTTCTTCGGCGGGCTGGGCAGCAGCTGCCGCTTCTTCGGCAGGAGCTTCCGGCGCAGCTTCTTCTGCAGCCTTTTCGTTGGCAGCATCGGAGGCTTTGGTTTCCGCTTCGGCGTAGGCTTCGGCAGTCTTGGCGGCTTCCTCAACGTTCTGCTCGGCGTCCTCCGGGAACTCTACTTCCTCCACATGGAGCGGGTCTTTCTGGTTCAGGATCTTGTCCAGTGCCACAATGGCAGCACCGGTAACGGCCACAGCAGCGGCCGTGCCAAGGATACGAAACAGTGTTTTCATGCCGGGACCTCCTTGAAAGATTAGATCAAGAGAATGTTA
This sequence comes from Faecalibacterium sp. AF27-11BH, assembly GCF_003603005.1. Classification (NCBI taxonomy): domain Bacteria; kingdom Bacillati; phylum Bacillota; class Clostridia; order Eubacteriales; family Oscillospiraceae; genus Faecalibacterium; species Faecalibacterium sp. AF27-11BH. Next base: position 136,593 of record NZ_QVGS01000004.1, on the reverse strand, counting down.
CCACATCGTTCAGCGGCTTTTCGGCAGGCTCCACCGAAATGGCGGTGAGCACCGGGCCTTTGCCGCGGTAGATGTTATGGAACTTGTAGCCTACCTTTGCGGTCACCCGCACCCATGCGCGCTGCTCCAGCGCCTTGTAGCCATCGTAGCTGCAGGGAAAGCCCACGAACTGGATGTCCTGCACGCAGCAGGTCATGGCGAAACGGCCCGGCACGAAGCTGTTCTTGCCGGCACGGTTGGTCTGACACACCTGTGCAAGGAATTTGACCGTTTTGCCGGTATACTTCTGGGGCTCGTCCTGACAGTCCATGTACCAGATGCCAAAATCGTCATCCGGAATGTCGATGATGTCCGCGTTGATGTCAAAGGGCAGCGGATCAGGGATATCGTCGTAGGCCACGCTGCCGTCGGCAAACTCGTAGGCGATATCGCACTTGCGGGAAGCCTGACGCACCAGCTTGTGCAGCTCCTGACGGGCGGCGTCGTTGTTCACGGCTTCGGCGCGGTTGAACACGATCAGCTCACTGCGGGCGATTTTGTCCAGCAGCAGGCTGCGCATGGAGTTGTCGCGGGCGTAGGTCAGGGCGGTGGTGCCGTCAGCGGTGGCGATGCACTGGTACACGATCCAGCTCTCGGGCAGAGCCTCGGCCAGATCCTGCAGCAGCCACATGCCGTTGTACTCAATGACCACACGGCCTGCACCGGATTCCTTTTCCAGCTTTGTCAGGTTCTGCGGGTTCAGTTCGGCCTTGTCCTCCAGCACCTTGACGGTCACGCCGGGGAAGGCGAACTTCTTCTCGTTGTACTCCTCTTCGCCCTCCTCGCAGATCAGCAGCAGGGTCTTGTCGCCGGAGTCGAAGTTGGGGTCTTCAAAGGTCTCCTGAATGAATTTGGTCTTGCCGCTTTCCAGAAAGCCTACAAACAGGTAGACCGGAATTTCTTTTGCCATAGGAATGGTTTCTCCTTAAAAAATCATTATCCAATCAGGCTCCCTCTCTGAGGGAGCTGGCAAACCCGTTAGGGTTTGACTGAAGGAGTTCAGCAGCCGAACAGCTCTGCAATGGCCTTTTCGTTCAGCTTGGAGCCGATCACGACCAGCTTGCCGCCCACATCTGCACCGCGGGCACGCACTTCCCATTCGCCGGGCACATAGTCGAACTCCAGCCAGCCGTCTGCGCCGCCGTTCACGATGCCCTTGCTGCGCAGGATCATGCCGTAATTGCCGGTATCCAGCTCGGTGAGGGCGCGCTCCACTTCTGCCTTGGTGAACTTGCGGGCCGTCTCAACGCCCCAGCTGGTGAACACCTCGTCGGCGTCGTGGTCATGATGATGGTGATGGCCGCAGCAGCAGTGGCCGTCATGGTCGTGATGATGCTCGTGCTCGTGCTCGTCCTCGTCATCGTCGTCATCGTGGTCGTGATGGTGGCCGCAGCAGCAATGGTCATGGTCGTCATGATCGTGGTGATGGTGCTCATGCTCATCGTGATCATCATCTTCATCATGATCGTGGTGATGCTCGTGCTCATCCTCGTCGTCATCATCGTGGTCGTGATGATGGCCGCAGCTGCACACACCGTTCTCGTCATAGTGGTGATGATGGTGGTGATGCTCTTCTTCCTCGTCCTCGTGGGAGTGCTCCTCATTGGCCTTTGCAGCCATGGCGATCAGCTCTGCCTTGAAGTCGTCCTTGGTGGACATGGCCTTCAGGATCTGCTCACCGGTCAGCTCGTCCCATGCGGTGGTCACGATGGTAGCGGTGGGGTTCTTCTCGCGCAGCATGGCGACCGCAGCGGCGATCTTCTCTTCGCTGGCGGTCTGGGTGCGGCTGAGCAGGATGCAGCTTGCGTGGCTGATCTGGTCGTCGTAGAACTCGCCGAAGTTCTTCATATACATCTTCACCTTGTTCACATCGGCCACGGTGACAAAGCTGTTCAGCTGCACATCCAGATGCTCAGCCACGCCTTCCACAGCGCGGGTCACATCGGAGAGCTTGCCCACGCCGGAGGGCTCGATGACGATGCGGTCGGGGTGGTACTGCTCCACCACCTGCTGCAGGGCGGTGCGGAAATCGCCCACCAGAGAGCAGCAGATGCAGCCGGCGTTCAGCTCGTTGATCTGGATGCCGCTTTCCTTCAGAAAGCCGCCGTCAATGCCGATCTCGCCGAACTCGTTCTCGATCAGCACCACCTGCTGGCCGGCAAAGGCCTCTTTGATGAGCTTTTTGATCAGGGTAGTTTTACCGGCACCAAGGAAGCCGGAGAAAATATCGATTTTGGTCATGATTCAATTGCCTCTTTCTTTGAATAGCACACAGAGCTGCAGAGTGCTGGCTCAAAAATCTTACACTCCTATTATAACAAGGCTGTCAATGGGAAAACGGCCTTTTTCAAGAAAAAATTGTAACTTTTTTTGCAAATTGGCGGCATTTTGAGGGAGAACGAACTCCCTCAGTCAAAACCTGACGGTTTTGCCAGCTCCCTCGGGGAGGGAGCCTCTGGCGTGCCCGCAAACTTGGCGCTTACGCCGGAAACTGCAAACCCCTCTGGTGAAACAGTGGTTCAGAAACGCCCGCAGGCGTTTCTGAACCACAAATATAAAAATATTTTCCGCTGAACATGGCCAGAGCGCAAGCGGAGGTCATTCCAAACCGTCCTGCCCCTGCATTGCAATCTTTTTCCCGGAATGATACAATAAGGCCAAACAGAAATGCACCGCTGCCGGGCTTTCCGGTGAGAGAAAAGGAAGCAAATCATATGAGCATGAATACCGTTCCAGAGCGCCTTGCCGCGCTGCGTGCCGCCATGGCTGCAAACGGCGTGGCCGTTTATCTGATCCCTGTGGGTGATCCCCACGCCAGCGAATACCTGCCCTGCCATTACACCAGCCTGACCTGGTTCTCCGGGTTCCACGGCGAGAACTCCAACTTCGTGGTCACCCGCACCGAGAGCGCCCTGTGGGCCGACGGCCGTTATTTTGTGCAGGCCGAGAAGGAAATTGCGGGTACCGAGATCAAGCTGCAGCGCATGGGGGAACCCGGCGTGCCCACCGTGGAGGAATACTGCGCAAATGCCCTGAATGAGGGCGAAGCACTGGGCCTGTGCGGCCTGACCGCCAGCACGGCCCTCGTGAACGACCTGAAAAAGGCACTGGAAAAGAAGGGCGCTTCCATCAAGACCCTGAACCTTGAGGACGAGCTGTGGACAGAGGGCCGCCCTGCCCTGCCGGATACCCCAGCGTGGATCCTGCCGAAGGAATATGCGGGCGTCTCCCCGGCGGAAAAGCTGGATCAGCTGCGCAGCAAGCTCAAGGAGCTGGGCTGCACCGCTCAGTTTGTGGGCAAGCTGGATAATCTGGCATGGCTTTTGAACCTGCGCGCCATGGACATTGAGTGCACTCCCTATGCCATGGCCTACTGCTATGTGACACCCCGCCGCGCGGTACTCTTCATCAACACAGCCCGCGTCACCCCGGAGGCAAAGGCAGAGCTGGAAGCCAACGGCATCACGCTGGCGGAGTACGACGATGTGCTGAAGTTCCTCGCTGCTGAGACGGAACCCCAGACCGTGCTGGCCGAGTGCTCCACGGTGAACTACGCCGTGTATCAGGTGCTGGAGCAGAACCCTGCCCTCACCGTGAAGGACGGCACCGACCCGCTGCTGATGATGAAGGGCGTGAAGAACGAAACGGAGCTTGCCCACACAAAGCAGGCCCATATCCGGGACGCTGTGGCCATGGTGCGGTTCCAGATCGAGCTGGAAAGCCGCCTTGCTGCCGGTGAGACCCTGACCGAGCTGACGGTGGATGAAATTCTGCACAAGTACCGCAGTGCGGACGATAAATTCCTTGTGGAAAGCTTTGGCACCATTGCGGCCTACGGCGGCAACGCAGCCATGATGCACTACCACGCCACCCCGGAAGATCACGCTGTGCTGGAAAAGAAGGGCTTTCTGCTGGTGGACAGCGGTGCCACCTACATGGACGGCACCACCGACATCACCCGCACCTACCCGCTTGGCCCGCTGACCGAGGACGAAAAGCGCTTCTACACATGGACTCTGCAGAGCCACATCGACCTTGCCAAGGCTGTCTGGCTGGATTACTGCGAGTGTAAGATGATCGACACCATTGCCCGGGAACCGCTGTGGCGGCACCTCATCAACTACCGCTGCGGCACCGGTCACAGCGTCAGCTTTGTGGGCAATGTGCACGAAGGCCCCCATGCCCTGAACAGCCGCAACACCACCCGGATGCGCCCGGGTATGGTGGTCACAGACGAGCCGGGCGTTTACGAGACCGACCTCGTGGGCATCCGCATCGAGAACGAGCTGGTGTGCGTGCACAGGGCCGATAACCAGTACGGTACCTTCCTTGGCTTTGAACCGCTGATGTTCGTGCCCATTGCCACCTCTCCCATCCTGCCCGGTGTGCTGGATAAGGACGAGATCGCATGGCTGAACGATTACCACCGTCAGGTGTTTGCAAAGCTGGCACCGCACCTGAACGACGAAGAACGCAGCTGGCTGGCGGAGAAGTGTGCCGCCATCGGCTGCTGAGAAAGCGCAAAAAACACCCGGAGCCGTGCAGGAGCCAGAGCGGCTCTCGGCGGCAGCCGGGTGCTTTTTATAGGGTCACAGCTTGCAGCAGTGCGTCTGTGGGGTGTCCAGCGGCGGAAGAGTGAACTCGTTTTCGCCAAAGGGCGAACGCAGGATGGCCGCCCGCGTTTCCGGGTAGATGCCAAGTTCGGTGTAGATGTCCCGGTACAGGAGCATCACCCGCCGCCGCAGCGAAAGGATGTCGGCGGTGGTCACTCTGGAGTGGGAGACACTCTGGCTGTTCTGCAGGTAGTAATAGCCGATGTCCGGGATGGAAACGGCGGTGCGCACATAGCGCAGATATTCGGTGTTGAACAGCTGATCCTCCGCAAACAATTCTTTGCGGAAATGGAGGCTGTGCTTCCGCAGGAGGTCACGGCGGTAGAACTTGTTGCAGGGACTGCCATAGTAGAAGGTGTTCGGCTTCTGGATCAGATGCTTTGCGTACTCCTGTCCGGTGTACACCCCGGCAGGCAGATAGCCATAGGCCCGGGTGCGGGGCGGATTGCGCTGGAGCACATGCTGCAGCGCCTTTTCCCAGGGGCGGATGTGCTCCACATAGTTTTCCGGGTACACCATCCAGAAGGGCGCGATCACAAGATCGGCGGTGTGGGCCTCGGCGGCGGAGACCAGCTTTTCCGTAAAATCGGGGGCCAGCCAGTCGTCGCTGTCCACAAACTGGATGTATTTGCCGTGGGCCAGCGCAATGCCCTGATTGCGGGTATCCGCTGCGCCGGTGTTGGTTTTATCCACCAGTGCAATGCGGTGATCGCTGGCGGCAAGGGCGCGGCAGACGGCAAGGGTGTCGTCGGTGGAGCCATCGTTCAGCAGCAGGATCTCAATGCTTTTGTAAGTCTGGGCGCAGATGCTTTTGACACAGCGGGCAATGCACCCGGCAGTGTTGTACATGGGCACGATGATGCTTACAAGGGGAAATTCCATAGGTTCTCCTTTTCTCAGATGCGGCTGTGGGTGCGGGCAAATGCGTCGGAAAGCTTCTGCACCGGGCCGTTGGGCAGAGGGCTTTCAAACAGGCTCAGATAGATGCCGTGCAGCCGCAGGCGGAATTTATCGTACACGCCCAGCTGGATGCACATTTCCTTGTAGGTGTGGTACATCCGGCTGCGGTGGCGCAGCATGTCCGCCGCGCTCACCTGCGTATGGCATACGCTCTGCGGGTTCTGGATGTAGCAGTAGGCGGCTTCGTCGATGGCGGCAAACCGCTGTGCCACCTGCAGATACCGGGTGTTGAACAGCTGGTCCTCGGCGTATACCACATGCTCGAACCGGATGTGCGCCATCTGGATGAGATCCCGGCGGTAGAGCTTGTTCCAGAGCACGCCGTAGTAAAAGGCAGCGGCATTGCCGGTGAGCTGCCATAGGTAATCCACCTTGTTGTACACCCCGGCGGGCAGCAGGCTGTACTCCCGGGTGTCATAGCCGCCATCCTTGCGGGGCACCATCATCCGGTAGGGAGCTAGCACAAGGTCGGCATGGCTGCGCTGCATAGCAGCCACCAGGTTTGCGGTGCAGCCCGGCAGCAGGTGATCGTCGCTGTCCGCAAACTGGATGTATTCGCCGTGGGCAAGGGCAAGGCCGCAGCTGCGGGTGTCTGCTGCGCCGGTGTTGGGCTTGTCCACCACACGGATGCGGCTGTCGGCGGCAGCAAGCTTCCGGCAGACAGCAAGGGTGTCGTCGGTGGAGCCGTCGTTCAGCAGAAGAATCTCAAGCTCCGGGTAGCTCTGGGATGTGATGCTCTCCACACAGCGGGAGATGAAGCCCGCCGCGTTATAGGCGGGCACAATAACGCTGACAAGCGGCTGCGGCATGGCGGGTCCCTCCGTTTTTTCTTTTTTCGATGCAGCAAAGTTTTATTTATCATACTCCAGCCCTGCGCAAAAATCAAGGCGGGCGGCTGGCGGAAAGGAGAATGTGAGATGGTATTTCACATTGCGGTATGCAGCCCGGACGCAGCCTTGCGCAGCGGGCTGGAACGCCAGTGCATGGAATATTTTGCCCGGCGGCAGGATGCGTGCATCGTGCAGCAGCTGCCGGATGCAGATGCGCTGCTGCGCCGGGACACCGAGGGAGAACGGTTTGACCTGTATCTCATCGAGCTGGGCGCTGTAGCGGCCCCGGCAGGGCTTTCGGCGGCTGCGGAGCTGCGCCGCCGGGGCCGCAGGGCTCCGCTGGCCTTTGCGGCCCGCACACCGGCCCACGCCTACAGTGCTTTCCGGGTGGATGCCATGCAGTATCTGCTTCTGCCGGTGCACCAGCAGGAGCTTTCGGCCCTGCTTGCCCGCGCCACCGAGCCGGAGTACGGCCCGGCAATGACCGTTGCCACCGCCGAAGGCCTGCGGGCGCTGGCCTATGCGCAGATCGAATATCTGGAGTGCACCCACCATGTGGTGCACTTCCATCTGCTCAGCGGCGAGGATGTGGTGTCCCTTTCGCTGCGGGTGTCCTTTGCCGAGGTAGCAAAGCCGCTGCTGGAAGACGGGCGTTTTTTGCAGCCGCACCGCTCCTATGTGGTCAATCTGGCGGCGGCACAGCTGCTGACAGCGGGCGAGCTGCAGATGTGCAGCGGTGCGCGCATTCCCATCCCGCGCGGACGGGAGGGTGCAGTGCGCGAAGCCTTCCGCAGCTGGATCGACCGGTAAAATGGCAAACAAAAAAGAGCCGCTTTCACGGCTCTTTTTTTGTGCCCGGAGATCAGGCATCGGGTTCGGTTTTGTGTTTCTTTTCCTTGTCGGAAGCATCCAGAACACCAAAGCCCCAGTGGTTGGCCATGTCCATGATGATCTTCTGGGGAGAACCGGAGGGATAGGCGTTCTCGGAGAACGCGGTCAGGAATTTATACAGCTGCGGCTGCACCTGATCGTACAGGCCCAGCTTTGTGTACAGCTCCTTGTAATAGCGGAACACCTGCAGTTTGTTCTGCACGATGGAAGCCAGATTGATCTGGGTGTGGCAGATGCTCTGGGGGTTCTGCACATAGTGGTAGCCCGCTTTGGAAATGGATACGAAAACATTGGCGTACAAAATGTATTCCAGATTGAAAACCAGATCTTCGGCCCAGCGCACCTCGCTGGTGAACTGAAGATGATGGTCTGCCAGAATATCCCGGCGGTAGAGCTTGTTCCACAGCACGCTGTAGAAGAAGGATGCGGGCTTCTCCATCAGGCGCAGGGCAAAGGTATCGCGGTCGTAGATGCCCTCGGGCAGGAAGCCGTATTCACGGATATCATCAGGCTTTTTCTCGGCATCGATGCCAAGGTTCTCCTGCAGGTTTTCCAGTGCCTGCGTGGCCTTGGAAGAGTTGGCGGGAATCACCATCCAGTAAGGTGCAATGACCAGATCGGCGTTGTTCGCTTCGGCAGCAGTCACCAGCCGCTCGGTAAAATCAGGGTCGAGATAATCGTCGCTGTCCACAAACTGCACATACTTGCCCCTTGCAAGGGACATGCCGCAGTTGCGGGTCTCCGACACACCGGAATTGGATTTGTCCACCAGAACGATGCGGGGGTCCTTTTCACGGAATTGCTCACAGATGGAAAAGCTTTCGTCCCGGGACCCGTCGTTGACCAGAATGACCTCGATATTCTTCCATGTCTGGGCACAAATGCTCTCCAGACAGCGGGCAACACTATTCTGCACGTTGTACACAGGCACGATAATGCTGACGAGTGGGTTGTTCATGACGGAAGGTCTCCTCTTTACGGATATTATACCTTTATATTAAAAATCACAGAGTGTATTCTCACAAATGAGGACACTTCCCCCTTGGGGCAGTCCTATTTATAATATCATACTCTTCTTGCGAACAAAATGCAAGAGCAAAGAAGGATCAGATAAAGAAAAGAACCGCACGCTGCGGCCCTTTTTTCTTACACACGTGTCCAGTCCAGCGCATCCCACCGGGGCACGAACTGGCTGCAGATGCGGCGCATCTCCGGCTCGTCGGCGGCAGAGGTGCGGTCTGCAATGCCAATGACGTAATACCCGGCCTTGTGGGCGGTGGCGGCGGCGTATACGGCATCCTCGCACACGGCGCAGGCGGCGGGGTCTGCACCGCCCAGACGGCTCATGCACTCAAAGAACACCTCCGGGTGGCTTTTGTGCAGCACACCCCGCGCTTCCACGATGAAGGAGAAATACTGCGCGATGCCAAGCCGGGTAAGCACGGTGCGGCACTGTTCGGCCCAGGTGTTGGAGCAGATGCACATGCGTGCGCCCTCGGCCTGCAGCTTTGCCAGCATCGTGCGCACGCCGGGTTTCAGCTCCACGGTCTCGTACAATTCGGCGATCACCTCGCGCATCACGGAAAAATAGCTTTCCTCGGTCAGCGGCAGGCCGTACTCCCGGATCAGATACTGTGCGCCCTCCTGCATTCCCATGTTCAGCAGTGTGGCGCGCAGATCCCCCCGCGGGGTGCGGCCATAGCGGCGCAGCAGTGCGTCGGGGGCACCCTCCCACACCACGGTCATGCTGTCGGTCAGGGTGCCGTCCATATCAAAGATCCATTGCTTGCAGTGCATGAGAATGCCTCCTTTTGAGATCCTGACAAGTATACCATGTTTCTTTGCCGGGAGAAAGGCATCAATTTACAAAAAACGGAAGAAATTTCTCTGGAAATATGCTATAATCTGAACAAAACCGGAAACGATCAAAGGAGGCGGATGCAATGGATGATCGCAGAGCGCCGTGCAAAGCTCTGGTGCTGGCGGGCGGCGGAGCCAGGGGCAGCTATCAGGTGGGTGTGTGGCGCGCGCTGATGGAGCTGGACTGGCACCCGCAGATCATTACCGGCACCAGCGTTGGCAGCCTGAACGGTGCCATGTTCGTGCTGGACCAGTACGAGACGGCCCGCGATATGTGGCTGGCCATCCGCAGCAAGGATGTGATGGAGCTGCCGGAGGAGGATGCCGACCTTTCGGCCCTGCACCAGTTCCTGCGCAGCGTGGTGAAAGCCGGCGGCATGGATGTGACCCCGCTGGAAGAGATCGTGGAGCGGGTGCTGGACGAGGATGCCCTGCGCGCGGCTCCCATCCGCTTCGGCCTTGTCACGGTGGAGCAGCGGGGCTTAAAGCCCCGGGAGCTGACGCTGGACGAGATCCCGGCAGGAAAGGTCAAGGACTACCTGATGGCCTCCGCTGCCTGCTTCCCGGCGCTGCGTGCGCGGGCGATCGACGGGGTCAAGTTTCTGGATGGCGGCTACAGCGACAACATGCCCACCGGTCTTGCCAAACGCATGGGCGCGGATGAACTGGTGTGCGTCGATCTGGAAGGCGTGGGCATCACCCGCCCCAACCTCACCGGCCTGCCCACCGTGATGGTGCGCAGCTACTGGGAGCTGGGCGATATCCTGCACTTTGACCCCGACACCGCCCGCCGCAACATCGAGCTGGGCTACTATGATACCCGCCGCGCTATGGGATATCTGCGGGGGTGTGCCTATGCTGTCTCCTGTGATGCCCAGAGCTGCGCGGACGCTGCTGCGTTCCACGCAAAATTTGAGCGGGTGCAAAAGGCCGTGCGGGAGAAATACCCCGTCACCCTGACGGCGGATGCGGCCCTGCTGCTGGCCAAGATGAAGGATGCCGACCTTGCCCCGCTGGAAGCCGCCGCGGAAGATGCCGGTGTGGACCCGGCCCATTACTACACCACCCATACTTTGTGCGATGCATTCCTTGCAAAGTGCGATCAGGCACGGATGCAGAGCTTTGCACCGCTGTTTGAGGGCAGTGCCGATGCGGCGCGGGCCGCACTGGCCGCGCTGCTGCCCAATACCTTTTTGCAGGCGCTGGTCTGGCGCACCCTGACCACGCCGGAAGCCGAGCTTTTGCCGGAGGTGACCGAACATGAAAGTGTATAAAGGTTCCTGCGCTTCTCCCGGCCTTGTGCTGGGGCAGGTGAGCCGTCTGGAGCACCATGTGGAGACCACGACCGTGGGCCCCTTTAAACCGTCCCGGGAGCTGCAGCTGCTCACCGATGCCATCCGCACGGCGCAGGACGAGCTGGAATCCATGGCAGACCGTGCCGCACCCAGCGAGCAGGCCATCTTCCAGTTCCAGAGCATGATGCTGGACGACGAGGGCATGATGAACGAGGTGCGCTTCTGCATCAATGCAGGCATTGGTGCGGCAGCGGCCATGAATCAGGTGGGCCAGCGCTACGCCGACCAGCTGGCCAACATGAAGGATAACCCCTACATGCAGCTGCGCAGCGTGGATATTCTCGACGCAAGCCGCCGGGTCATCAACATCATCACCAACCGCCCCCGCATGTGGCTGGCGCTGGATCACCCGGTGATCCTTGCGGCAGAGCGGCTGATGCCCACCGACCTGTTCAGCGTGCCCTCCGGCATGATTTTAGGCATCATCACGGCAGAGGGCAGCGGCCAGAGCCACGCGGCCATCATTGCCCGGGCAATGAATATCCCGGGCATCGTGCAGGTGGGCCGGGATTTTCTGGACGACTGCGACGGCCGCACCGTGATTCTGGACGCCACCGGGGGCCAGTGCACGCTGGACCCGGACGCTGCCGCCCGCCAGCAGGCCGAGACCCGCATCTGCGAGCTGCAGCGGGAGAACGAAGAGATGGGGCAGCTGCATGCTCTGCCCAACAGGACAAAGGACGGCCAGCCCTTTGAGCTGCTGGCCAACTGCTTTGGGCCGGAGGACATCGACACGGCCATGCAGTCCGGTGCACAGGGCGTGGGCCTGCTGCGCACCGGCTACATGATGCTGCCGGGCCGCATTCTGGACGAGCAGGAACAGTATTTCTTCTACTGCTCCTGTCTTGCTGCCGCCAAGGGCTGCCCGGTAACGGTGCGCACCTTCGACTTTGGCTCAGACCGCACCATTTCCGACGCCTATCAGGGCCTGCAGTCTTCCAAGCTTGGCCTGCGGGGCATCCGCAACAGTCTGCGCCAGCCCCACCAGTTCGAGACGCAGCTCTGTGCGCTGCTGCGCGCCGCCGACCGCGGCCCGCTGCGGGTGATGTTCCCCATGGTGACGAATGTGGAGGACTGGGACGCAGCCATGCGTGTGGTGGAGCGCTGCCGCGAACACCTGCGGGAGCGCGGCGTGGCGTTCAACGAAGATACAAAGTTCGGCGTGATGCTCAGCGTACCCGCTGCCTGCCTGACCGCTGAGGAATTTGTAGAGCATGGGGTCGATTTTCTTGTGGTCGGCACCAACGACCTGACCCAGTATACCCACGCCGCCGACCGGGAGCTTGCCAGCGCGGAGCACTACTACCGCCCGGCCAGCAAGGCCATGAAAAAGCTCATCACTATGGTGCTGGATGCCGCAAAGGTGCGCAATGTGCCGGTGACCATCTGCGGCCTTGCGGTGGGCAACCCGGCCAACACGGTGCAGTATCTGCAGCTGGGCCTGCGCAGCTTCTCGGTGAGCCCGCAGAACCTTTTGAATGTGAAGAAAGCCCTGCTGGAGCTCTGACGCTCCAAACCATTTTTGACACAGCAGCCCGGAACGACCCACAGATCGTTCCGGGCTGTTTTTTCTGCGGCTGCGAAAGCATTTTCTCTTCCATTTTTTTACAGAACGCACGAAAAAACGGGGGGGGGGTATCCAAAAGGTTCGTACAGAATGAAGATTGCGCCTTGCTGCAGAAATGCTATACTTTAAATGTTTAAAACGTGCGGGCAGGCGAAAAAAGCCTGCATGCACGAAAAAAACGAGAGAGGAGTTATCTTTATGAAGAAGTTTGGCACACGGCTCATCAGTGCGGTACTTGCAGGCTGCATGATGACCTCTGTCCTTCCCGTGAGCGCATTTGCTCTGGAGGGAAGTACAGAATTTGAAGGCAATGTGAGCGCACAGGAAAATTCCGATGCGCCTGCAGAGCCCTCCGGAGAGGTGGCAGCGGCCTGCCCCCTGACCGGCGGCGACATCATCATCAACAATGATTTCATTAAAGCGAATGGCAACGTTTATTCCATAAGCGGTACCTATGCGGACGGGATCGTGATCGACGCTGAGAACGACGATGTGGTCATCAACGTCACCGGAGAAACGACCTTTGCTAAGGGTAGTGCGGCCTTTATTACAGTCCGCAGAGCCAAGAGCGTGACCGTCAACGCTGAGGGGCAGACCATCAAGACGGCAGAGGGCCTCGCCTACAGCCGCTGCTTCTATGCCGAAAACAGCTTCACGGGCACCGCAGTGCTTCACGGCGGCACCTATAACTGGCAGTGTGGCAGCAGGCCCGCATGCTATCTGTGCGGCGGCAGCTGGACGTTTGACAATCTCACCATGAAAGCCATCACGCGTGCTATTGAAACAGATGGAGCCAATGTGACCGTCAACGGCGGCACCTACGACTGCAGCTATAGCGACAGCGCGACGTTTTGGATCCAGAATTCCACCAACTCGTCCTTCAATTATGTGAAAGCCTCCGGCGCGGGCTGGGTCCTGAACGCCATCGACAACAGTGTGGTCAATGTCGTCGGCGGCTCTTACTCCCGCAATCCGGACGCCCAGGTATACAAAGACCGTCCGACGCTGCGCGTCGCCAATAATGCAACGCTGAACGTCACAAATGCCGATGTCACCGGAACCTACTGCGATGTGTTTGTGACTAATGCCACCGCCAACCTTTTCGGCGGTACTTATACCAACACCAACCAGTATCCTGGATGCATGTCCCCTGCACTGAAGGTATGGAACGGCGGCACATTGAGCGTCAATGGTGCCACTGTGGAGTGCATGGGTGACAATGCTGCCATTTCTTCGGGCGAACCGGCAGGGTCGTATTATCATTATAGATATGGGGACGGCGGCAAGCTGGTCGTTGAGAACTGCACGATCCAAAACAGCAAATACGGCATTTATCTCGGTAAGGGCGAAAACGCCTCCGCAGAGCTGAAGAGCGCCGAGTTTGAGGGGAACGACAGCGATATTTACCTCGCTTCCGGCAAGAAGATCACCATCAGCGATACCTTTACCACCCCCGCCACCATCAAGGTTGCCGACCCGAAAGAAGGCCGTCAGCTCACGGTCGCAGGCAATGCAAACAAGCTGAACCTTGTGGGCCAGAACGAGAGCTACCGTGTGGCGTATAAAAAGGTACACCACTATTATTACCTGACCAACCGGGCACCCGGCTACACCCTGACCGCCGAGGGTGCCACGGCAACGATCAAGGACGAGGACGATGTCATCGAGCTTACCCCCAATGACGAGATCGCCAAAGGCACCCCGGTCACCCTGACCGCGCATGACGGCGATGGACTGGAGTTCGCAGGCTGGACCGTGATGGTGGACGGCGTTGTACAGAATGACCTGCTGAAATTCCCCAATGAGGAGGACCAGACCAAGGCGACCTTTGATATGCCCGCAGGCAACGTGACGGTCAGAGCCGTGTACGAAATCGTGGACCCCGTGGACCCGGTAGACCCTGTGGACCCGGTAGACCCTGTGGATCCTGTGGACCCGGTAGACCCTGTGGACCCCGTCCTGCCCGGTGTCATCATCGGCGGCGCTGTAATCCTGGGTGCCTATGAGACCGGCACCGGCATCTACCGTCTGATGAACATGCAGGGCCTCCCCCTGCCGTCTGACCGCATCGAGCTGGCAGAGCTGGTCTGGGAGCGTGCAGGCAAGCCGGAGCCGCAGAACATGACCGATGAGGACCTGTATGCGGACATTGACGCCGACGATACCGATGCCCAGAAGGCTGCACACTGGATGGTGGAGCAGGAGCTGATGAAGTTCGACGAGGACAACAACAAGTTCCATCCGTGCTTCCCGGTCAGCAAGCTGCGCGTCTGCCTTACCTGGCAGGATGCAAAGGACAAGGGTCTCATTGACTGATCTGCCCTGCGTCTGCACAGCGGAACAATAAAAAAACAAGGGGCCGCTCCTTTCCGGGAGCGGCCCCTTGTTGCTGTCCGGAAGGCCCGCAGGCGCTGCCGGGCAGCACAAAGCATTATTCCAGATTCCCCGTCAGGGTCATTACCGAAGCAAGCACGGCCAGCGGGGCGGTCTCGCACCGCAGGATGCGGGGGCCAAGGCCCACCGTTCTGGCACCGGCCTTTGCGGCCATCTCGGCTTCCTCGGCGGCAAAGCCGCCCTCGGCTCCGGTCACGATGGCGATTTTCAGCTTTTCACCATCGGCGGGCTTTGCTGCGGCCAGCAGGTCGCGCAGGGGCGCGCCGCCGCACTCGTAGCAGAACAGCACAAGGTCGTACTGTGCAAAGGTGCGGCACACGGCCCCGAAGTTTGCCAGCGGCAGGGCCACATCCGGCAGAACGCCCCGGCCGCACTGCTTGGCGGCTTCCGCCGCAATACGGTTGTAGCGCTCGTTCTTCTGCTCCTCTTTTTTGGGGGCAGCCACGCAGTACCGGCTGAAGAAGGGCACGATGTGGGCTGCGCCCAGCTCCACGCCGTGCTTGATGATCTGCTCCAGCTTGTCCTGTTTGGGATAACCAGCCAGCAGAGTGACCTCCACGCTGGGTTCGGCGGCGCTGGGATAGCCCGGCTCCACCCGGAACTCCACACACTCATCGCCAAAGCCGGTGATGGTGGCGGTGTATTCCACGGCGTTGCCGTCGCATAGAATGACAGTATCGCCCAGCCTTGCGCGCATCACACGGGCAAGATGGTGGGCATCGGCCCCGCGCAGGGTGGCGGTGCCGTCAGAGATCTCGGTGGTAAAATAACGGTGCGGCATAAAATCTCCTTACGCTTTCTTGCAGACGATGCACTCCCAGCCGCGCTTCTCCTTCACTTCCACAACGGCAAGGCCGGCCTTTTCCAGCCCGGCGAGCACTTCGTCCTTGCGGCTGTCGATGATGCCGCTGGCAATAAAGGTGGCACCCTCCGCCATCAGGCCCGGCACGGCCGGTGCCAGACTGAGAATGGCGTTGGCCACGATGTTGGCGGTGATGATATCGTATTTGCCGCTGGCCTTATCGGAAAGGTCGCCCACCAGCACGGTCAGCTTGTCCTGCACGCCGTTCAACGCGGCGTTCTCGCCTGCGGTGCGCACGGCCACAGGGTCGATGTCCACGCCCTCGGCCACGGCAGCGCCCAGCTTCAGCGCCGCAATGGCAAGGATGCCGCTGCCGGTGCCGATGTCCAGCACCCGCTCGCCGCCGGTCACCCGCTCGTCCAGCGCTTCCATGCACAGGCTGGTGGTCTCGTGGCCGCCGGTGCCGAAGGCAAGGCCCGGGTCAAGGATCAGCTTCACCCGGTCAGTGTCGTACTGCTGCCACGAGGGCACCACGGCCAGCCGTTTGCCGATCTCCAGGGGGTGGTAATACTTGCGCCAGCCGTTCTGCCAGTCCTCCTGCTCCACGCCCTCGGTCTCCACGGTGTAGGCGATGTTTGCAGCTTCCATGCGGGCGGCAATGAGGGCCAGCGTCTCCACGGGGGAAGCGCCCGGCTCCAGATACATATGGATGATAACGGTATCGCGGGGCTTGTCCAGCAGCTCCTGCTCGATCAGATCCACATGGGCGATCTCGGCCACCTGCTGCTCGATGTCGCTGTAGTCTTCGATATAGATGCCGCCCTCGGCGATCATGGTGGCAACGGCTTCGGCGTTGTCGGCGTCGGCCTTGGCCACGGTCAGGCGGATATCAGTCCATTCCATAATGCTGTCTCCTTTTATTTTGCATCCTCGCCCTCTCCGTCATTGCTTGCGCAATGCCACCTCCCCCAAAGTGGGAGGCTTTGGCAGTCCATGCAAAGTTTGCGGTTTTGCCAAGGGCTCTCCCTTTGGGAGAGTTGGACGCGAAGCGGCCTGAGAGGGCGCATGTTCTTTATAATAGTATAGTACCCGATTCGGCTGTGGGATGCAAGCCTTTGGGCAAAATGTACGTAAAAAGAAAAGAATTTTCAACACAAAGACGACCCTTGTGCGGAAAAACTAAAAATTATCGACTGAAAAACTGCCAAATGAGGACTTTTGATGCATTTTGATAGAAAAAAGGCGAAAGGGACTTTCTTTTTTTGCGGAAATATGTTACTATTCTATTACGGAATTATGGACGGCCTGCAACCAGAGGCGTCTGTAAACACAAACATTTCTTAAGGAGGAATGTGCTTTATGATGAAGTATCTCCAGAAACTGGGCAAAGCTTTGATGCTCCCCGTCGCGGTCCTGCCGATCTGCGGTATCCTGATGGGCCTCGGTTATGCCCTTGCTCCGGGCGTTATGGGCGTTCCCGGTGCTGCAACCTCCGGTGCAGCTTACACCGTTGGCTTCCTGCTGGTCAAGGCAGGCGGCGCTCTGATCGATAACATGGCATGGCTGTTTGCCATTGGTGCCGCTGTCGGCCTTGCAGACAACGACGGCACCGCAGGTCTGGCCGGTCTGGTCAGCTTCCTGATGATGCAGCAGCTGCTGAACCCCGGTGTGGTCGGCATGGTCCGTCACCTGGAAGAAGGCACTGCTACCTACATCGCCTTCCAGAAGGTCGCCGGCAACTCCTTCATCGGCATTCTGGCCGCTGTTGTGGGCGCTGCCTGCTACAACAAGTTCAAGGATATCCAGCTGCCTGACTGGCTGGCATTCTTCTCCGGCAAGCGCTTCGTTGCAATCGCTACCGGTCTGATCTCCATTCTGGTGTCCGTTGTTCTGCTGTTCGTCTGGCCCGTCATCTTCGACGCTCTGGTCGCAATCGGCAACGGCATCGCTGGCATGGACGGCATCGGCGCCGGCATCTACGCCTTCCTGAACCGTCTGCTCATCCCCACCGGTCTGCACCACGCTCTGAACAACGTGTTCTGGTTCGACACCATCGGTCTGGGCGACCTGAGCCACTTCTGGGCTGGCGAGACCTCTGCTGATGTGGGCTGGAGCCTTGGTATGTACATGTCCGGCTTCTTCCCCTGCATGATGTTCGGTGTCCTGGGCGCTGCTCTGGCTATGGTCAAGACCGCTAAGAACAAGAAGGCCGCCATCGGCCTGGTTCTGTCTGCTGCAATCTGCGCATTCGTCTGCGGCGTTACCGAGCCCTTCGAGTTCGGCTTCATGTTCCTGTGCTTCCCGCTGTACGTTGTGTACGCTGCTCTGTACGGCATCTTCACCATCATCACCTACTACTCCGGTTTCCGTGCCGGCTTCTGCTTCTCTGCAGGCGCTACCGACCTGGTGTTCTCTGCATCCCTGCCCGCAGCTGCCAAGACCTGGATGATCATTCCTCTGGGCATCGCAGCCTTCGTGGTGTTCTACGCAGTGTTCTACTTTGCTATCACCAAGTTCGACCTGAAGACCCCCGGCCGTGAGGACGAGGACGAAGAGGCCGAGAAGAAGGTCGTTCTGGCAAACAACAACTACACCGAAGTCGCTTCCGCTGTTCTGGCTGCTGTCGGCGGCAAGGAGAACGTGAAGGAAGTTGGTTACTGCGCGACCCGTCTGCGCTTTGAGGTCAAGGATAACGCCAAGGTGGACGAGAAGGCTGTCAAGGCCGCTGGTGCTGCCGGTGTCATCCGCCCCAGCAAGAACGCTTGCCAGGTGATCATCGGCACCAAGGTTCAGTTCGTGTACGACGAGCTGAAGAAGATGCTGTAACGCACACAGCATTCTGAACGGAGTTTGTGCGGGAGACTGGTTGCTCCTGCATTCCCATAAAAGCCGCCGGGAGAAGGGCAGAGCCTGCCGCTCCCGGCGGCTTTTTGCGTTCCCGCGCGGAGTGTGCTATACTGGTTCAAAAGGCAGATACGGGAGGAAAAACCATGAGCAAAGTGTACAGCTGGCGGAAACTGAACGAAAAAGAACTGACGCGGGTCTATCTGGACGAAATGCGGCGGGACTTTCCGCCCACGGAGCTAAAGCCCCTGAGCATGATCCTGAACAGCGAAGCGGACGGCACAGCCCACACATGGGGCGTGTTCGACGGCGAAACACTGGCGGCGTACCTGCTCATGGTGCGCCCGGCAGGCAGCAGGGTGAGCCAGCTGGATTACTTTGCCGTGCTGCCGGAATACCGTTCTGCAGGGCTGGGCGCGCAGCTGCTGGCCGACCTGCCGCAGCACGAGCGCGGTGCGCAGGCCATCCTCATTGAGGCCGAATGCCCGGATAAGGCGGAGGACGAAGCTATGGCTGTGCGGCGGCTGGGCTTTTACTCCCGGTGCGGCGCGCGGGACACCGGCTTCACCGAGCACCTGTTTGATGCATGGTTCCGCATTCTGGTGCTGGACTGCCCGGGTGCCGGTACCTTTGCGGACCGGCAGGCCGTGGATGCTCTGGTGGACTGCTACCGCCGCACCATCAGCGAGACCGAGTGGCAGAAGTACGTGCAGTTCTACTGCCCGGACGGAACAAAATACTGCTGAGCAGAAGGCGCTCTGTGCAAATTATGTGTACAGAGCGCCTTTTTGTCATATTTTTGTTGACAGACTCCCAAAAAGTGGTACGCTAAAAGCACAGAAAAACGCTTTTAGAGGAGGGCAATATTATGGCAGAAAAAATGACCCGGCGTACCTTTATGAAGAGCGCAGCAGCTGCGGCTGCAGCGGACCGGCACAAAACGAGGTGCGCGTTGGTGCATTTATCGTTGCAGTGTACGATGCGAAGGGGAATGTCGGTGGCACAGTTCTCGGAAGTGGAAGCAATGGCAGCATCACTGCGACGGTGAAACTGACATACAGCAGCAGCGGTAAGGGCTTTGTGGAATATCCTTATGAAGGAATGTTTACCGCGAAGGTGAAGGAAAACCAGCTGAAAACGCTGAAGCCGACCAGTGGAAAGCTTCAGGCATCCAATGCTTTTGGCCCGTATAAGAAAGAAAATGTTACCCAGCTGGAGCTGCAATTTGATAACAATGAGTCGAGTGGTGCATTCCTGGATGGCGCACCGGTAGAATTGACCATTAATGTCGACAATGCAAAAGGTATGCTTTACCTGACAAGAGTGGAAAATCGGATCGTAGTGACGAATACAAAGCCTGTTGGCTGATTGAAGGAAACCTTTTTAAAGAGGGCTGCTCACCATATCATGAGCAGCCCTCTTTTTGTCACTTTGCCCAGCCGGAAAATGGTATTTTCGGCATAGTTATCCTGCTTGTAAAATTTGAGTACAGGCTTTTCATGCCGGCTTTACGCAGGCTTGACACAGCCGCCGGAGCCTGTGCAAAAGCTTTACCTCCATTTTGCGCGTACATGGTCGCAGCGCACACGGCGGTGCGGTACAATAAGGCCGTTCCCAAGGAAAACACAGAGAAACAAGAAAACATCGGCCGGCAATGCATTCCGGCATTTATTGGAGGAAAAGAGTTATGAAAAAGATCACTCGTCGTTCGTTTATCACTGTCTGCGGCGCTGCTGCTGCGGCTATGGCTCTGACCGCCTGCGACGGCGCAGCCTCTTCCACTGTGGCATCCTCTGCTGCGGAGTCCACCTCTTCTTCTGCCGCTGCTGAGACCGCTGCAGGCACCCTGTCCGGCAATGTGGCTACTGGCGGTTCTACCTCTATGAAGAACGTCATCGCAGCCCTGACCGAGGGCTTTGCCGAGGTGGAGCCGGGTGTCACCGTCAGCTACGACCCCACCGGTTCCGGCGCAGGCATCACCGGTGCTGCCGATAAGACGCTGGACATCGGCCTGTCCTCCCGCGCCCTGAAGGACGACGAGAAGAACGACGTGGACGGCACCACCGTGGCTCTGGACGGCATCGCCATCGTTGTCAACAAGGCCAGCAAGGTGGCAGACTTGACCGTGGACCAGCTGAAGCAGATGTTCACCGGCGAGATCACCAACTGGAAGGATGTGGGCGGCGACGACGGCGAGATCGTTCTGGTGGGCCGCGAGGCTGGTTCCGGCACCCGCGATGGCTTTGAGAGCATCGTGGACGTGAAGGACAGCTGCAAGTACGCACAGGAGCTGACCGCTACCGGCGCTGTCATCAGCGCTGTGGAGGCCAATCCTCTGGCCGTCGGCTACGCTTCCCTGTCCGCTGTGGGCGACACCGTCGCCATGGTCACCGTGGAGGGTGTGGAGTGCAGCGAGGACACCGTCAAGGACGGCAGCTACAAGATCCAGCGTCCCTTCGTGTTCGTCACCAACAAGAGCGTGACCCTGTCGGAGCAGGCACAGGCCTTTGTGGACTTTGCCACCAGCAAGGACGCTGCCGACCTCATCCGCACCGCAGGTGCTGTGCCGGTGAACGAGTAATTACCGGGTGGTTTGTCTGGGAAAGCTCCCCGGTGAACCGCCTGCCCCGCATCTGAACAAGAGTACTGCCGCGTCGGGCTGTCGTTTCTGCGGGCCGACGCGGCTTTTATAAAGGATTTCAGCTATGAACAAAAAATCCTATCTGAGCCGGGTGCGGCTGCCCCGCACCCCCGCCGAATGGCTGGAAGCGGTGATGAACTTCATCTTCTTCCTGTGCGGTATGCTGGCGGTGGGCTGCGTGGTGCTCATCTCGGTGTACATGGTGATCTCCGGCGTGCCGGCCATCCACAAGATCGGTCTGTTCCAATTTCTGTTCGGCACAAAGTGGGCCTCCACGGCAGCCCAGCCGCTGTTCGGCATCCTGCCGTTCATCCTTTCCAGCATCTACGGCACGCTGGGCGCTGCCATCATCGGTGTGCCCATCGGCCTGCTGACGGCGGTGTTCCTCTCCAAGGCCGCCGACCCCAAGCTGCGCACCGTGGTGGTTACTGCCATCGAGCTGCTGTCCGGCATCCCCAGCGTGGTGTTCGGCCTGCTGGGCATGCAGGTGCTGGTGCCTGCCGTGGCAAAGACCTTCGGCAAGGCTTCCGGTGCCTGCCTGCTGAGCGCTATCGTGGTGCTTTCCATCATGATTTTGCCCAGCATCGTGTCCGTGTCGGTCACGGCACTGAACGCCGTGCCGCCGGAGTATGAGCAGGGCAGTCTGGCACTGGGTGCCACCGACACCGAAACATGGTTCAAGATCAGCATTCCGGCAGCCAAAAGCGGCATTGCCGCAGGCATTGTGCTGGGCATCGGCCGTGCCATCGGCGAGGCCATGGCGGTGATGATGGTGGCAGGCAACAGCCCCAACATGCCGGATAGTCCCTTCCGCAGCGTCACATTCCTGACCACCGCCATCGCCAAGGAGATGAGCTATGCCGGCGGTCTGCAGCGGCAGGCGCTGTTCAGCATCGCGCTGGTGCTGTTCGTCTTTATCATGATCATCAATGTTGTGCTGAACGTTGTGCTGAAGGGAGGAAGCCGCGATGAATAAGGGCCTTTCGCCTTCCCGTCAGATGTGGAACCGGGTCATGACCGCACTAGTCTGGGCCAGTGCCGTTCTGGTGATGGTTCTGGTGGCCGGTATCATAGGCATGGTGCTGGTGCGGGGCATCCCCCACATCAGCTGGAAGTTCCTTTCTACCACTGCCAGTGTGCTGAAAAAGACCGACGGCATCCTGCCTGCCATCCTCAACACACTGTATGTCATTGTGCTGACATTACTGATCGTACTGCCTCTGGGCGTGGGCGCGGCGGTCTACCTGACCGAGTATGCCTCCAACCGGCGGCTCATCGAGGTCATCGAGTTCACCAACGAAACGCTGGCGGGCATCCCCAGCATCATCTACGGTCTGGTGGGCATGCTGGTGTTCAGTCAGGCGCTGGGCTTCCAGACCTGTCTGCTGTCCGGTTCACTCACGCTGGTGGTCATGAACCTGCCCACCATCATCCGAACCACGCAGGAATCCCTCAAGACGGTGCCGCAGGGCTACCGGGAGGGCGCCATGGGCTTGGGTGCAGGCAAGTGGCACATCATCCGCACCATCGTGCTGCCCTGCAGCATCGACGGCATCGTGACCGGCTGCATTCTGGCTGTGGGCCGCATCGTGGGCGAAAGTGCCGCCCTGCTTTTCACCGCCGGTGCCGCAGAGGTCATTGCCAAGGGCGTGGCCAAAGCCTACACCTCCAACGGTGCCACCCTGTCGGTGCTGCTGTACCTGCGTGCCTTTGAGGACGGCGATTTTGCTTCCGCATGGGGCATCGGTGCGGTGCTGCTGGTGCTGGTACTGGCCATCAACCTTGCGGCGCGGCTGGCAAAGACTAAGCTGAAACAGAAACAGTAAAATTTGATTTTACTGTTCAAAATGGCCTCCGCATTCGCTCTGGCCATGAATCGCGGAAAAATTATTTTTAATTTCGTAGATTTGAAAAATCTGCGGATTTTTCAAATCTACCTTTTCACGGGAAGGGTCGAAACGGTAAACTTCCTGTTGAAATTCAACAATGAGGTACTCTATGGAAAACACGAACATGCCGGTGATATCGGCAAAAGACCTGAACCTCTGGTACGGCGACTTCAAGGCGCTGAAAGGCATCTCGCTGGACGTGGGCGAGCGGGAGATCACCGCGCTCATCGGCCCTTCCGGCTGCGGAAAGTCCACCTTTTTAAAGACCCTCAACCGCATGAACGACCTTGTGCCGAATGTGCGCATCGAGGGCGATGTGCGGCTCAAGGGCGAGGACATCTTTGCCCGGGAAATGCAGCTCACCGACCTGCGCCGCCGGGTGGGCATGGTGTTCCAGAAGGCCAATCCTTTCCCCATGAGCATTTACGACAACATCACCTACGGCCCCAAGCTGCACGGCGTGCGCAATAAGGCTGAGCTGGACGAGCTGGTGGAAAGCAGCCTGCGGGGCGCGGCCCTGTGGGACGAGGTGAAGGACCGCCTGAAAAAGAGCGCGCTGGGCCTTTCCGGCGGACAGCAGCAGCGTCTGTGCATCGCACGCGCACTGGCGGTGAAGCCCGAAGTGCTGCTGATGGACGAGCCCACCAGCGCATTGGACCCCGGCTCCACCATGAAGGTGGAGGAGCTGATGAGTGAGCTGAAGAAGAACTACACGGTGGTCATCGTTACCCACAACATGCAGCAGGCGGCCCGTATCAGTGACCGCACCGCCTTCTTCCTGCTGGGCGAGCTGGTGGAAGTGGGCCCCACGGCGCAGATCTTCAGCGCACCGCAGGATAAACGCACCGAGGACTACATTTCCGGTCGGTTCGGTTAAAGGAGGAAACAGCTATGAGTATCCGTAAACAGTACGACACCGATCTGGAATCGCTGAAAAATTCGCTGACCGAAATGGGCCGCAACTCTGCCGATGCCGTGGAGAACGCTCTGGAAGCGCTCTGCGTTGCTGATGCCGATGCGGCTGCGGCCATCGTGAAGGAGGATGCCCGCATCAACAATATGGAGCGGGATATCGAGCACCGCTGCATGACGTTGCTGCTGCGTCAGCAGCCGGTGGCAGGCGATCTGCGCCGCATCTCCACTGCCATGAAGGTGGTCACGGATATTGAGCGCATCGGCGACCATGCCGCCGACATCGCCGAGATCATCCCCCACCTTGTCACCGTCCGCAAAGAGGGCGACCCGGCGGTAAGTCAGGCCATTGCCATGGGCAAAAAGGCCCACCAGATGATCCTGGATGCCCTCGATGCCCTGACGGCAGAGGACGAAAATGCCGCCCGCAGGGTGATCGCCGCAGACGACGCGGTGGATTACGACTTCAATGCCATCAAGCATCAGCTGGCGCAGGAGATCGCCGAAGACCCCGGCAAGGTGGATGCAGCGCTGGACCTGCTGATGGTCATTAAGTATCTGGAGCGCATCGGCGACCACGCCGTGAATGTGGCCGAGTGGGTGCAGTTCGTGCGCACCGGCCGCTATAAGGACGAGAGCATGTTCTGAGCATTTCCCTTCCTCATTTTTGAGGGTTCGTGTTTTCTTTATTTCTCCTGAAAAAGGCCGTTTCTGCCCGGTGCGGAAGCGGTCTTTTTCTGTAAGACGAAAACCCTCTCAGGCTCACTGCGTTCGCCAGCTCCCCCGAAGGGGGAGCTTTTAAGCATCTACCGGTTCGTGCCGATAAAGCTCCCCCTTCGGGGGAGCTGGCACGCCGTTAGGCGTGACTGAGAGGGGTCTGACTCCTACAACGAAAAATAATAAAAGTTTTTTAGCTTTCTGCAATATTCCGGCAGGCCGGTTCGTATCAGAAGTGTAAGGGCCGGCAAAGGGCCTGCGATCTCTGTGCGGCGGGTGTCCGGCTTCCCCCAGTCCCCGCCCGCCGCACCTTTATGGAGGAAGATCAAAATGACACAGATGAAGCATTTTCCGCTGGAAGCACGCAGCGAGACGGTCAGCCGCGAAGCACTGGTGCAGGCGGCACTCAAAGAGATCACCCAAAATTACCGCGAAGCAAGCCTTTCCAACGTGGCACGGGAGTACGGCGTTTCGCTGGCATATGTCAGCGAGTGCGTGCGTGCCCAGACCGGACGCACCTATAAGGAATTGCTGCAAAAGCACCGTATGGAGACCGCTGCCCGCATGCTGCGCCGCAGCGACATGAACATCCAGCAGATCATTTCTCTGGTGGGCTACGAGAACACCAGCTATTTCTACCGCCTGTTCCACGAGCGGTATGGTCTCAGCCCGCGGGAATACCGGCTGGTGCGCACCGGCCATGGCCGCGCCAGCGCATAAGGTACTTACTCTAAAAGCAGGGACTACTGCACATCGTTTTAGCCGAAAGTGCAGCAGCCCCTGCTTTTTGCCGTTTTGGAGCATTTTAAGGTACTTTGGTGCGGGAACTGGATTTTTATGGTAATTTGTAGTACAATAAGGACAATTCTCAAAGTGCTGTGCCGGACCGAGCGCAGCGCAGAAAAGACGAGGTGGAATGAATGTTTCGTGGAGCAGTGAGAGGGGATCTGCCCCAGATCCTGAAGATCTACGCCCATGCACGTGCAGTCATGAAGGCATCTGGCAACCCGACCCAGTGGGGGGATAATTTCCCGCCGCAGGAACTGCTGGAGGAGGATATCGACTCGAACCGGTTGTTCCTCTATGTGGTCAACGGCCAGATCGAGGCCGTGTTTGCCTTTATTCTGGGGGCAGACCCCACCTACGCCGCCATTGAGGACGGCCAGTGGCTGGACGATACCCTGCCCTATGGCACGGTGCACCGTCTGGCATCGGCCGGAAAGCACAAGGGCGTGGGCAAGGCCGTGCTGGACTGGAGCATGGAGCACTGCCAGAGCCTGCGTGCCGACACCCACGCCGACAACAAGATCATGCAGCATCTGCTGGAAAAGAACGGCTTTACCCGCTGCGGTGTCATCCATGTGGCAGACGGCTCGCCCCGCTTTGCCTACCAGAAGCTTGCCCCCACCCAGCCGCTGGGTTGAAACAGAATACACCCCCAAAGAGCCCCGGTCTGCGGATGCAGAGCCTGCCATGCAGGACTGCGCACGCAGGCTTTTTTGTTTGCCCCCGCTCGCTCCGCCCTGCGCCGCTCGACGGTGACGGAGAGAACGAAGCCGCGAACGGTTAAATCTGTCCTCACTACAAATACAGATCGACGGAAAAACCCCATGGGCACCGACCTGAATGCAAATTTGTGAACGAAAAATGTCTGAAAACGCTTTCATTTCTCTGCCGTATGTGCTATAATAACACCCGTCCTTGTGTAAGAGACAGGAAGCTGTACGCCATTGGCGTACAATAGGAAAGAGGAGTGTCTATATGAAAACGTTGAATAAGGCAGTTGCCCGCTACAACGGCATCAGCCTGATCGTTCGCATTCTGATCGGCCTGTTCATCGGTGCGGTGCTGGCTCTGGTGGCCCCCGGTGCAGGCTGGGTGGGTGAACTGGGCAGCCTGTTCGTTGGCGCACTGAAGGGCATCGCCCCGGTGCTGGTGTTCGTGATCGTGGCAAGTGCTCTGGCACAGGGCTCTTCCAAGCTGGACCGCCGCTTCGGCACGGTCATCTGGCTGTACATGCTCACCACCTTTCTGGCTGCGGCCATCGCAGTGGCGACCAGCTTTATGTTCCCGGTCACGGTCGTGCTGGCAGACGCTGCCCAGTCGGACGTGGTGCCGCAGGGTCTGGGCGAAGTGATGGGCACTCTGCTCACCAACTTTGTGGCAAACCCCGTCAGTGCTATCATGAGCGGCAACTACATCGGCATCCTGTTCTGGGCCTGCATGTTCGGCGTGGCCATGAAGAAGATCGGCTCTGACACCACCAAGACCTTTATGGCAAACACCGCCGATGCGGTCTCCCAGATCGTGCGCTGGATCATCAATCTGGCACCCTTCGGCATCATGGGCCTGGTCTACACCAATGTTTCCGGCAACGGCCTTGCCATCTTTACCCAGTACGGCAAGCTGCTGGCCCTGCTGGTGGGCACCATGCTGTTCATGGCCCTCATCGTCTCCCCCTTCATCATGTTTATCTATCTGGGCTGCAACCCCTATCCGCTGGTGTTCCGCTGCCTGCGTGAGTCCGGCCTGACCGCCTTCTTCACCCGCAGCTCCGCCGCCAACATCCCCGTGAACATGGCCCTGTGCGAAAAGCTGGGTCTGGACAAGGATATGTACTCCGTCTCCATTCCGCTGGGCGCCACCATCAACATGGACGGTGCCGCCATCACCATCACCATCATGACGCTGGCCGCTGCTAACACCTTGGGCATTCAGGTGTCTCTGCCTGCAGCCATCGTGCTGAGCGCTATGAGCGCTCTGGGTGCCTGCGGTGCTTCCGGCGTGGCCGGCGGTTCCCTGCTGCTGATCCCCATGGCCTGCTCCCTGTTCGGCATCTCCAACGATGTCGCCATGCAGATGGTGGGTGTCGGCTTCATCATCGGCGTGGTGCAGGACTCTGTTGAGACTGCCCTGAACTCTGCCGGTGACGTGGAGTTCGCTGCCACCGCCGAGTACCATCAGTGGCGCAAGCAGGGCAAGTCCCTGCCGGAGTTTTTAACTGGTAAGAAGAACTGAAAAATTTAAAAATATAGAAAAGGGCTGTTGCCAAACTCCTTCCGACATCGCTTACGCGATGCCACCTCCCTCAATGAGGGAGGCTTCACAGCTTACCGTCATGTCAGGCTCCCTCCGTGAGGGAGCTGGCGCGGCGAAGCCGTGACTGAGGGAGTTCTTGGCAACAGCCCCTTCGCTTTTTACGGGAAAAGATGTAACGGGCAGCAGGGCGTTTTCATTACGGCCCCTCCCGTGAAAAAACAGAAGAGCAGCGGCCGCAGCCGCTGCTCTTCTGTAATAATAAAAATAAAATTTCCGCTGTTTATGCCCAGAGCAAAGCGGAGGGCAGCCTAAATAGTAAGTCAATCCATAAACTTTGCCTTCTGCAGAGCAATCAGAATCAGTGGGATGAGCACCAGCTGAGCCATGATGCCCGGCACGGCGGTGAGCAGCGCACCGGACAAAAACGCGCTGAACGGGAAACTGGAACCGGTCAGGCCGGCCAGCACAAAGCGTACTGCACCCCAGGCCAAACGGCCTGCCACCATGGCGGTGACAAGAGAAGCGTACATCATGGGCACGGTGTGCTTCACCTTGTGCCAGAGCACGCCGGACACAAGGCCGTAGGCGGCCAGCTCAAAGGCCATGGCAATGGCGATGGGGAACATGGGCGGCATGCCGAACAGCACCGACCGCACCAGCGGAGCAATGAAGCCCACGGCAAGGCCCCATGGGGCGCCCAGCACAAAGCCGCACAGCAGAATGGGAAAGTGCATCGGGCACAGCATGTTGCCCACCTGCGGCACATGGCCGGTGATCATGGGCAGCACAAAGGCCAGTGCAAGGAACAGTGCAGCCAGCACGAGGCTGCGGGTGGTGGAATGGGGGTTCGTTTTCATAAAAAGCTTCCTCCTTTGGCCAGACAAAAAAAGGGGTCTGCCCGGCTTACAAGCCAACGGCAGACCCCTTCGTGGTGTCTATAGCAGCAAAAATAAGATGGCAGAACGCAAAGGCCCCCCGTGGGCTTTGCGCTGCATCGCTGCGTAAGCGCAGCGGTGGATAAAATGCTCCATCAGGATGGAGAACACGGGCTTCTGTCCGCACACCCGGCTTCGTACCGGAATCTGTGAAAAATATAGCAGATGCCTCTGGCTTTGTCAAGATACGGCAAAAAGCCTGCAATTTGACCAAAAAGCGGCAAATTTCCATGAATATTTCCCCGTGTGTGTACATTTTGCATGAAGAAGCTTGACCTTTTTGCATAGAATAGCTAATATAAACTTGAAAAAGAGCGCGCTGCGGGCAGCAGGACTGCACCGGCGCTGACGAAAGGCTTTTTTGAACATGTGCAAATCTGAGGTTCATACGGGAGGACCATCATGACAAATGCAGAAAAACTTACTCTGGCCAAGCACGCCTGCCACATCCGCATGGGCGTGATCGAGGGCACGCACAGCGCAAAGTGCGGCCATCCGGGCGGCAGTCTGGATATCGCCGAGCTGCTGAGCTACCTCTATTTCGTGGAAATGAACATTGACCCGAAGGACCCCAAGATGGCCGACCGCGACCGTCTGGTGCTGTCCAAGGGCCATGCAGCACCGGCACTGTATGCAGCGCTGGCAGAGCGCGGCTATTTCCCGGTGGAAGACCTTAAGACCCTGCGTAAGATCGGCAGCTATCTGCAGGGCCACCCCAACATGAACGAGACCCCGGGCGTGGATATGTCCACCGGCAGTCTGGGTCAGGGCATCTCTGCCGCCTGCGGCATGGCACTGGGTGCCAAGCACGCCGGCAAGCCCATCAACGTCTACACCATCGTGGGCGACGGCGAGGTGGAAGAGGGCGAGTGCTGGGAAGCCTTCATGTTTGCCGCACACTACGGCCTTTCCAACCTGTGCGTTGTGCTGGACCGCAACCATCTGCAGATCGACGGCACCACCGAGACCGTGATGAACAGCGCCCCGCTGGAAGAGAAGCTGAAGGCCTTCAACTTCAATGTTGTCACCATCGACGGCCACGACTACGACCAGATCGAAGCCGCCATGCAGGCATTCCATGCAGAGACTGCAAAGCCCACCTGCATCATCATGGACACCACAAAGGGCAAGGGCGTTTCCTATATGACCAACTCTGTGGACTGGCACGGCAAGGGCCCCAACGATGACGAGTACAAGATCGCAATTGAGGAACTGAACGCCGCATACGCCGCGCTGGAGCAGGAGGAAAACTAAGATGGCAGATGTGAAGAAGATTGCTACCCGTGAAAGCTACGGCAACACCCTGAAGGAGCTGGCCGCCGAAGGCCACGAGGATCTGGTGGTGCTGGACGCAGACCTTGCTGCTGCCACCAAGACCGGTATGTTCCGCAAGGCTTACCCGGATCGTCATTTTGACTGCGGCATTGCCGAGGGCAACATGATGGGCGTGGCTGCGGGCCTGTCCACCATGGGCTACGTGCCCTTTGTTTCCAGCTTTGCCATGTTCGCCGCCGGCCGTGCCTTTGAGCAGGTGCGCAACTCCATTGGCTATCCCCACCTGAACGTGAAAATCGGTGCCACCCACGGCGGCATCTCGGTGGGCGAGGACGGCGCTTCCCATCAGTGCTGCGAGGACTTTGCCCTCATGCGCAGCATCCCCGGCATGACCGTGATCT
Organism: Faecalibacterium sp. AF27-11BH; assembly: GCF_003603005.1. Taxonomy (NCBI): domain Bacteria; kingdom Bacillati; phylum Bacillota; class Clostridia; order Eubacteriales; family Oscillospiraceae; genus Faecalibacterium; species Faecalibacterium sp. AF27-11BH. Next base: position 106,629 of record NZ_QVGS01000004.1, on the reverse strand, counting down.
GCCCCGCCGACGATGTGGAGGCCCGCGCCGCTGTGCGTGCTGCCTACGCAATGGAAGGCCCCGTCTATCTGCGCTTTGGCCGTTTGGCTGTGCCTGTGTTCCACGACGCCGAGAACTATCACTTCGAGATCGGCAAGGGCGAGCAGATCACTGAGGGCAGCGACATTGCCATCATCGCCACCGGCCTGATGGTCAACGAAGCCCGCATGGCTGCGGAGCAGCTGGCCGCTGAGGGCATCCATGCCCGGGTCATCAACATCCACACCATCAAGCCTCTGGATGAGGAGATCGTCCTCAAGGCTGCAAAGGAGTGCGGCAAGGTCATCACCGCCGAGGAGCACAACGTCATCGGCGGTCTGGGCGAGGCCGTCTGCGCCGTGCTGAGCGAAAAGCTGCCCACTCCGGTGCGCCGCGTAGGCGTGCAGGACGTGTTCGGCTGCTCCGGCCCGGCATGGGATCTGCTGAAGTTCTACGGTCTGGATGCTGCCACCATCTGCAAGACTGCCCACGAAATGCTGGGCAAATAAGCGCTTCTCCCACTGTATCTGCGCCGCCGCGTCATTTGCTGACGCGGCGGCGTTTTTGCATGCCGCAAATTTTTTTGCCAAATACTGCAGGATATGATATGCTTACAGAAAAAGCGGAAGGGAGAATCGCAATGCTGATCGTGGACAAACTTGCGTTTCAGGAAAAACTTTCGGAAGGGGAAAAAACGCTGGCCGCCTATATTTTGGCGCATGGGATGGAAATTGCCAAATATTCCACCCGCAGTCTGGCAGAAGTGACCTACACCTCTCCGCCGACCGTCCTGCGCCTTTGCAAAAAGCTGGGTTTTACCGGCTTTGATGACTTCAAGCAAAATTTTGTGCGTGAACTGGAATATCTCGACCAGCAACAGGGCAAGGTGGATTTCAATTTTCCCTTTGCTGAAAACGACAGCCCCATGCGGGTGGCGCAGAACATCGGCGAGCTGTACGAAGAAGCCGTCAAGGACACTATGCAGCTTCTCCGGTACGAAGACCTGCACAAAGCGGTGCTCCTGCTCAAATATCACGAGGAAATCCACATTTTTTCCGCCGGGACGGCCATCAATCAGGCCGAATCCTTCCGAGAAAAGATGCTCAAGATCGGCAAGCGGGTGGTCATTTTCAACAATCTGAACTACCAGCGGTATCAGGCCTGCTGTCTGTCCGAGAGGGACCTTGCCATGATCATTTCCTATTCCGGCGAAACGGCGCAGATGCTGGAGATTGCCCGGCAGTGCAAACGCTCCGGAACACCCATCCTTGCGCTGACCAGCTTTGGCGAAAACAGCCTGACCTGTTATGCGGATTGCAAGCTGACCCTTTCCACCAAAGAAAGCATCTATCAGAATCTTGGGGACTATGCTTCCCATCTGTCCATGACCCTTCTACTGGACATCTTGTATTCCGAGTACTTCCGGCAGAACTACCAGAAGAATTATACCTACAAGCTGGAACGCGCCCGAGAGCTGGAACAGCACCGCACCTCCACCAATCCTATTTTGTTGAATCTGCACAAAGAAAATGCGGAATGAAACACTGTTCCGTTTTTGATCGTGCAAAAAGAAACAGAAAAATTAACACTGTACCAATAAGTTTAAAAAATATTGCACAAAAACCTCCCTGCAAGTATTCTATACCTGCAAGGAGGTTTTCAAGCTTATGGAGATGCCAAAAAAGTTCCTGTGGGGCGGTGCGACCGCCGCCAACCAGTACGAAGGTGCCTACCAGACGGATGGCAAGGGCCTGAGCATTGCCGACGTGGAAAAAGGTGCACGCCACGGCGTCCCGCGCGAGATTCATACACAGGTCATGGAGGGCAACTACTACCCTAGCCATGAAGCCGTGGATTTTTACCACCATTACAAAGAGGACATCGCGTTGTTTGCCGAGATGGGCTTCAAGTGCTTCCGAATGTCCATCAACTGGCCGCGCATCTTTCCGCAGGGCGATGAATTGCAGCCGAACGAGGCCGGGCTTGCTTTCTATGACCGTGTGTTCGACGAGCTGCACCGCTACGGGATCGAACCGGTGGTCACGCTTTCGCATTACGAAACGCCGCTGTATCTGGTGCAGCACTATGGTTCCTGGCGTAACCGAGCCCTGATCGATTTCTTTGCCCGGTACTGTGAAACGGTGTTCCGGCGTTACAAGGGAAAGGTCCGGTACTGGATGACCTTCAATGAGATCAACGAGACCATGAACCAGAGCGAGCCATACCATCAGGCAGGCGTGCTCTTTGCCGAAGGCGAGGAGCACAACGCTGTCAAAGCGCTGGTCAGCCACAACATGTTCCTTGCCAGTGCAAAGGCCGTGCAGATCGGGCATGCGGTCGACCCGGAAAATAAAATCGGCTGCATGATCCAGTATCCCACCACCTACCCGCGCACCTGCGCACCCAAGGATGTGCTGGCACAGAGATTCCAGATGATGCCGAACTATTATTACACCGATGTGATGTGCCGCGGACACTACACCAGCCTGTGCACGGCACAGCTGCGGCGCATGGGCACTTCGGTAGAGATGCAGCCGGGCGATGCCGAGCTGCTGGCCGCAGGAACTGTGGATTACATCGCATTCAGCTATTATTTTTCTTCAGTTGCCCGTGCAACGGAAGATACGGATTGCTGTGTAGAACGCAGCAATCCGTATCTCCAGCGTACCGACTGGGATTGGCCCATCGATCCGGACGGCCTGCGCATCGCACTGAATGAGCTGTATGACCGGTATGAACTGCCGCTGTTCGTTGTGGAAAATGGTCTGGGTGCCATCGACACCGTAGAGCCGGATGGCAGCATTCAGGACGATTACCGCATCCGTTTTCTGGGCAGTCACATTGATGCGCTGCGGCAGGCCATTGAGCTGGATGACGTTCCGGTGATCGGCTACACCTGCTGGGGTCCCATCGACATTATTTCGGTGGGCACCGGCGAGATGCGCAAACGGTACGGCTTCATTTACGTAGACAAGAAGGATGACGGCAGCGGCACGTTGGCCCGCAAAAAGAAAAAGTCGTTTGCATGGTACAAAAAAGTCATTGCAAGCAACGGCGCAGACACCGCCCTGTAAGCAATGCATTTTTTAGGATATTGAAGGAGGCAAAACAAATGGATGCAAAGAAAACTGCCCAGCAGGTGCTGGAACAGGTCGGCGGCGCAGAAAATGTTACATTTCTGACCCACTGTGTCACCCGCCTGCGGTTCAACCTCAAGTCAATGGACGGCGTGGACGAGGCCAAGGTCAAAGCCGTACCCGGCGTGGTGGGTGTCGTGAACAAAGGCGGCCAGTATCAGGTCATCATCGGCAACGAAGTAGCTGCCGTGTACGATGAACTGATGAAACTGGGCGACTTCGGCGGTAAGGAAGTCAAACAGCCTGCCGCCCCGGCCGAGGAAAAGAAGAGCAGGGTCAGCATCATTCTGGACACGCTGGCCGGTGTGTTCACCCCGCTGATGCCGTTGATCGCCGGTGCCGGTATGATCAAGGCTCTGCTGTCTGTGCTGACCCTCTTCGGCTGGATCGACAAGAGCGGAAATCTGTACTATTTCCTCAACTTCATCGCAGACTCTTCCTATTACTTCCTGCCGATCTTCCTGGCCAACTCCGCGGCCAAAAAGTTCGGCTGCAACCCGCAGATGGCCATGCTGCTGGGGGCCATCCTGCTGCACCCGAACTTCATCGCCCTGAAAGCCGATGCCGATGTGGTCCATGTGCTGGGTCTGCCGGTGAAGATGGTAACCTATTCTTCCTCAGTCATCCCCATCTTCCTTATCACGCTGGTACTGCCATACGTGGAACGATTTGTCAATAAGGTCGTGCCCTCTGTGGTCAAGTTCATCCTGCGGCCGGTGCTCACCATCCTCATCATGGCTCCCATCTCCCTGTGCGTGCTTGGCCCTCTGGGCAGCATCATCGGCGATGGTCTGGTCAACGTCCTGCTGGCCATTGAAAAGGTCTGCCCCTGGGCACTGCCCACCGTCATCGGTGCCTTTATGCCGTTCCTGGTCATGACCGGTATGCACTACAGCCTGCTGCCCGCTTATGTCAACTCTCTGTCTATGCTGGGCTATGAGACGGTCATCGGCCCCGGTAATCTGCCTTCCAACATTGCACAGGGTGCCGCAGCCCTCTGCGTTGCCATCAAGACCAAAAACAAGAACTTCCGTCAGCTGGCCGTTTCCGGCGGTGTGACCGCTCTGCTGGGCGTGACGGAGCCTGCTCTGTTCGGCGTCAACGTCCGTCTGCGTAAGCCTCTCATCGCCACCACCATCGGCGGTGGTCTGGGCGGCCTGTATGCCGGTTTGACCGGTGTGCGCCGTTTTGGCGGCGGTGGTGCCGGTCTGGCAGCCATCGGCCTGTATGTCGGTGAAAATCCCATGAACGTGATCAACGCACTGATCTCTGCCGCGATCGCCTTTGTGGCCACCTTTGCGATCCTCTGGTTCATCGGTTTTGATGATGTGCCGGAAGAAGCCTGATCTCTTCTGAAACAAGCAGCGCCGGAACGATTTTGCCGTTCCGGCGCTGCTTTTTACGCCTCTCCCAGCAGCTTTGCACGGCTGGCGTATACAGCGGTGAATACCTCCCGCAACCGTTGGATCTCGGGACGCGGGTCGTCCCGCAGGGTCAGCAGACAGGTGTCCGGCAACGGCAGCTGCAGCGGCAGGTACCATGCCGCCGGAAAGGCCGGGTATTTCATCGGGCACAAAAACATGCCGCGCCCGGCAAGCAGATCGTTGTAAACACACTCGTAGTTTTCCACCATGTGCCAGCTTGGTGCGGAAAACGGCAGGCCGGGCTGAACAACGGCAAGATCCACCATTTCCTGATACAGCGGCTCATAAAACAGCTGCTGCCCGGCAAGATCGGCCAGCGCCAGAGTGCTGCGCCCTGTGAGCGGGTGCTCCGGCGATACGATCAGGTAAAAGGTGTTGTGCAGGATGGGGGTGCGCTCGATCTCCGGCTGCAGCGGCCCAAAGGGCAGATAGAGGGCTGCGTCTGCCTCGCTGCAGAGCATTTCGTGGGGGTTGCGTGACACGGGCCGAGTGTCCACCGCAAACTTATATCTCGGCAGTGCGGCGTGCAGCCGTGCCATCAGGATGGGATAAATGGGATCCCGCTGCAGCAGCACCGGCGGCAGGCGCAGGGTCAGTGTGCGCCGCCGGGCAAAGCCCTTCAGTGCGGTGCGGGCGTTCAGGATGCTGCGATAGATCCCCTCCGCCTGCGGCACAAAGGCCCGGCCTGCTTCGGTCAGCGCCACGCGGGTGGTGCTGCGCTCAAACAGGGCCAGATCCAGCTCCTTTTCCAGACTGCGGATCTGGTAGCTGAGGGCGGGCTGGGTGCAGTACAGCTCCCGGGCGGCTGTGGTAAAATTCAGGGTCCGGCTCACGGTGAGAAAACACAGCAGCTGGTGGTCGTTCATCCGAAAAAAGCTCCTTTCTGTGCAGGGAAAGCTCCGTCTGCTCTCAGTATAACATGGCGGGAGACAGTTATAAACACTTTTTATCAGGGTGGCAAAATTTTTTTGTTTCCCTTTTACTTCGTTATATTTTATACTAAGTGCAGCGCGGGAAAAACTCCCGCAGAGACGAAGAGAAATTGATGAGAAGAAAGAGGAAATCCAAATGGAAAAGATCTCCCGCAAAGGCTTTTTGAAGGTCGCCGCCGCTGCCGCCATGAGCGGTGTCACCGCCGGTGCACTGGCTGCCTGCAACTCCGCAGCTTCTTCCAGCACCGCCGCTACCGGCGATGCCATCTACACCGCCGGTACCTACACCGGCACGGCCACCGGCATCGGTGAGGTGAAGGTGACCATGACCTTCAGCGAGACCGCCATCACCGAGGTGGTCATCGATGCCTCCAACGAGACCGAAAGCATCGGCGGCGTGGCCGCACCCACCCTGCAGGAGGCCATCATGGCCGCACAGGGTACCGAGATCGACAACATCTCCGGCGCCACCGTCACCACCAACGCGGTCAAGAAGGCTGCCGCCAGCTGCATCGAGCAGGCTATGGGCGTTGCTTCCGAAGAGCCTGCTGCAGATACCGCCGGGGATACCGGCGATGACTGGCTGGGCGAAGAGCCGGACGTGCAGGCCAGTGAGACCCAGGACTTTGATGTGGTCATCATCGGCGCCGGTCTGTCCGGCGTCTGCGCTGCCCGTGCGGCTGCCGAGGAGGGCGCAAAAGTTGCCATCGTGGAAAAGAGCTCTTCCTTCAACTGCCGCAGCGGCGAGTATGCCCTGCTGAACGGCAGCCTGAACAAGCGCTGGGGCCGTGAGAACATCGTGGACGAGGATGTTGTGGTCGACCGCCTGATGCGCGAGTGCACCTACCGCAACAAGCGCTCCATCCTGAAAAAGTGGGCTTCCCATGCACACGAGGTCATGGACTGGTTCATCGAGGCTTACCCCGAGCTGACCATCTGCGACTCCACCCGTGAGGCCGTGACCCAGGAGCAGTTCGACAAGGGTATTCTGGTGCCGCTGGCATGGCCTCAGCCCGAGCACTACGATTACCGCAACGAAGAGTTCCCCACCTTCCCTTCCAGCATGGAGTTCCGCTCTTCCCGCAAGGATCAGCAGGGCTTTATAGTGGAAGCCAACCTGAACAAGGCCGTTGAGAACGGTGCACAGACCTTCTTCGGCTGCTTCGGCACCAAGCTGCTGAAGGACAGCGACGGCCGCGTGACCGGCGTGATCATCCGCGACGCACAGAATGACAACAAGTACATCCAGCTCAACGCTTCCAAGGGCGTGATCCTGGCTACCGGCGACAACTCCGGCGACGAGAAGATCATGAAGCATTTTGCTCCCGAGATCGTGGAGAAGAAGATCGCCAACATGGGTGCCATGGGTATGCTGGGCGTTGACGTGGAGGGCAAGACCGTGGAGACCGGCGACGGCCTGCGCATGGGCGCATGGATCGGCGCAAAGGTGCAGGATTTCCACGCACCGATGACCCACCACATGGGCAGCGGCATGGGCGTGACCCCCTTCCTGCAGATCAACAAGCGCGGCGACCGTTTCATGAACGAGTGCATCCCCGGCCAGCAGCTGGAAAACCAGATCGAGCTGCAGCCCGAGTGCACCTCCTTCCAGCTGTACGACTCCAAGTGGGGCGAAGAGGTGCCCTACATGCCCGCAAACCACGGCGGCCTGTGCTACATCATCCCCGAGGATGAGGATGAGTCCAACCCCAACTACACCGACCGTCAGTACACCAAGATCAGCGCAAAGGCCGAGGCTTACCAGTTCAAGGCCGATACACTGGAAGACCTGCTGACCCAGTGCGGCTTTGAGGGCGATGCACTGGATAATGCACTGGCTTCCGTCGAGCGCTACAACGAGCTGGCCAAGGCCGGTTCCGACGATGACTTCGGCAAGCCCGCAAGCCGGATGTTCGCGCTGGAGAATCCCCCGTACTATGCATGCCAGTGGGGCACCACTTCCATGCTGGTGTGCGTGGGCGGCCTGGAGAGCGACGAGAACTGCCACACCTTCACCGAGGAGGACCCCGCCAGCCCCAAGCGCGACATCATCAAGGGCCTGTATGTCTGCGGCAATGTGCAGGGCAGCCGCTACGCAGTGGAATACCCCATCTGCATGCGCGGCATCAGCCACAGCCTGTGCGTCTACTACGGCTACATCGCCGGCAAGAACTGCGTGGCCGGTGTCTGATACCCTGCTGACAGAACACTGAAATAAGCGTTTCCCTGCCCGGAGCAGTATTCTTTCTTCCTGCTTCGGGCTTTTTTGCGCCCCTGTGTGACCCGGTCACGGAAAAACACACTCCGACGGGGTATACTGATGCTGTCAGTGAAATTACAAACACCCTTCAGGAGGTAAAAATATGGCAGTTGTTACGATCACGAAGGAAAATTTTGAGCAGGAGGTACTGCAGAGCGCAAAGCCTGTCCTGCTGGACTTCTGGGCCAGCTGGTGCGGCCCCTGTCGCATGCTCAGTCCCGTTGTGGACGAGGTGGCCGAGGAGCGCACCGATGTGAAGGTGGGCAAGGTGAACGTGGACGAGCAGCCGGAGCTGGCCGGCCAGTTCGGCGTGATGAGCATCCCCACCCTGCTGGTGTTTGAGCAGGGCAAGCTGGTGCGTCAGGCCGTGGGTGCCCGCCCGAAGGCCAGTGTGCTGGAGCTGCTTGGGTAAATATGCGTGCTGAAAAGGAGCTGTTGCGCCATGCAACGGCTCCTTTTCTTCTTTTCCCTGTACAAACGCACAGAAAAATCGTATCATTGAGTTGAAAACACCGTCACTTTCCTACTTTACAACTTTACCTAGATAAAGTAAAATAAACTCAAGTAAGAAATGGGGGAACCGACAATGGAATTCAGCATTGCAAACCTGCAGCCCAAGGAGCGCGCCTCCTTTGCGCTGCGCGCCTTGTACGAAGCGGCGGGCTGCCGCAAGTATCATATGGGCCGGTTTGAGGAGTACGGCCTGTATCAGGAGAACCGCAGCTTTTTGTCGTCCGAGCAGGTCATCACCTTTACCGATCTGGATGGCCGTCTGCTGGCCCTCAAGCCGGACGTGACCCTCTCCATTGCCAAGACGGCGCAGCCCGCCCCCGGCGAGACCCTGTGCTACTACTATCACGAGAACGTCTACCGCCCTTCCGCCGAGAGCCACACCTTTAAAGAAATCAGCCAGATGGGCCTTGAGATGCTGGGTGCGGTGGGCGAAGCACAGGTGCAGCAGGCGGTGTGTCTGGCGGCACGGTCGCTGGATGCGCTGGGGGCCGAGTGGGTGCTGGAAGTGAGCCACATGGGCTACCTGTTCGGCCTGTTCGACGCGCTGGGCGTGCCGGATGCCGCCCGCGCAAAGCTGCTGGAAAAGCTGCGGGAGAAAAACGCCCACGAGCTGCGGGCTGCAGCCGGAGCCGCCGGTCTTGCCGATGCCGCCGATACCCTGTGCAGCGTGCTGGATCTTTCCGGTGCCTATGCCGAAACGATGGAAAAGGCTGCAGCCCTGTGCAAAAACGATGCCATGCGCGCAGCGGTGGCCGAGCTGGAAGCGCTGGCTGTGCCGCTGGAAAAGGCGGGCGGCGTGATCCGGCTGGACATGACGCTGGCCGGTGAGATGGAATACTACAACGGCCTTGTGTTTCAGGGCTACCTGAAAGCCCTGCCCCGCCCCCTGCTCAAGGGCGGCCGCTACGACCTGCTGATGCAGAAGTTCACCCCCGGTGCCGGTGCCATCGGCTTTGCGGTCTATCTGGACGAGCTGGACCGCCTGAGCGCCCCGTTGCCGCCGGTGCAGAAGAACAGCACCGACAGGGTGATGCTGAACGTGGCTCTGCCCAAGGGCCGTCTGGGCGATAAGGTGTATAACCTGCTGGCGGGCATCGGCTACGGCTGCCCGGAGGACTACAACGCTACCCGCAAGCTGGTGGTGGAAAACCCGGAGGCCGGCATCCGCTACTTCCTCGTCAAGCCCAGCGACGTTGCCATCTATGTAGAGCACGGCGCCGCCGATGTGGGCATCGTGGGCAAGGACATCCTCACAGAGGCTTCTGCCGATGTGTACGAGCTGCTGGACACCGGCCTTGGCAAATGCCGCATGTGCGTTGCCGCTCCGGCCGATTACCAAGACGACCCCAGCCGCCCGGTGCGGGTGGCCACCAAATTCGTCAACATTGCAAAGAGCTACTACGCATCCATGGGGCGGGACATCGATATCATCAAGCTGAACGGCTCCATTGAGCTGGCCCCCATTCTGGGCCTTTCGGACGTCATCGTGGATATCGTGGAGACCGGCACCACCCTGCGGGAGAACGGCCTGAAGGTGGTCACCGAGTTCATGCCCATCTCGGCCCGGTTCATTGCCAACAAGGCCAGCTACCAGTTCAAGCACGCCGAAATGGACACCATGCTGGAAAAGCTGCGGGCGGAACTGCAGAACAAGGAGGAAGCAAAATGATCAAGCTGTATAACTTTGACGAGCTGAAGCCCGAAGAGATTTTGAACCGCGATATCCGCGCGGAAAAAAACGTGGAGGATGTGGTGGACGGCATCATTGCCGATGTGCGCGCCCGGGGCGACGATGCCCTGAAGGATTATGCGCTGAAATTTGACGGCGCGAAGATCGATGCCCTGCAGGTGACGCAGGAGGAGATCGACGAAGCCTTTGCGAACATGGACCCCTACTTCCTCGAAACGCTGCGCGAAGCCGCCGCCAACATCGAGAGCTTCCACCGCCAGCAGGTGCACAAGAATTTTGTGGTGAACGACAAGCCCGGCATCGTGCTGGGCCAGAAATATACCCCCATTGAAAAGGCCGGTGTCTATGTGCCCGGCGGCACGGCGGCCTATCCCTCCACCGTGCTCATGGACGTGATCCCGGCAAAGGTGGCAGGCGTGTCCGAAATCGTCATGACCACCCCCGCCGGAAAGGACGGCAGGGTGAACCCGGTCATCCTTGCCGCCGCTGCCACCGCAGGCGTGACCAGGATCTTCAAGACCGGCGGCGCACAGGCTGTGGCGGCTCTCGCCTACGGCACCCAGAGCATCCCCGCGGTGGATAAGATCGTTGGCCCCGGCAACATCTACGTTGCCACCGCCAAGCGCAAGGTGTTCGGCAAGGTGGGCATCGATATGATCGCCGGCCCCAGCGAAATTCTGGTGCTGGCCGACGGCGGCTGCAACCCTGCATGGGTGGCGGCGGACCTGCTGAGTCAGGCCGAGCACGACAAACTGGCAAGCCCGGTCCTCGTCACCGACAGCCCGGAGCTGGCCAAGGCCGTGCAGGCGGAGCTGGAGGTGCAGATCCCGCAGCTGCCCCGTGCCGCCATCGCCCGCGCCAGCGTGGACGACAACGGCAAGATCATCCTCTGCACCGACCTGCACAAGGCCATTGAAGCCTGCAACATCATTGCACCGGAACATCTGGAAGTGTGCGTGGAGGACCCCTTCGGCGTGCTGAACGAGATCAAAAACGCAGGCAGCATCTTCCTTGGCCGCAACGTGCCGGAAGCGCTGGGCGATTACTTTGCAGGCCCCAACCACACCCTGCCCACCAGCGGCACCGCCCGCTTCTCAAGCCCCTTGGGCGTAGACGACTTTGTAAAGAAGTCCAGCTTCCTCTACTACACCCGGGAAGCGCTGGGCGAAGTAGCCCCCCGCATCGCCGATTTTGCCGAGCGCGAGGGCCTGCACGCCCACGCCCGCAGCGTGACCATCCGGTATGAAAAGTGACCCTCTCAGGCGCTTGCGCGCCAGCTCCCCCGAAGGGGGAGCTTCATGAGAGGGAACCGTAAGATGCAAAAAAGCTCCCCCTTCGGGGGAGCTGGCAAAGCCGTAAGGCTTTGACTGAGAGGGTTTTTATATGAGTCGTTTTCTTTCTCCCACGCTGGCCGCTGTCACCCCCTACACCCCGGGTGAGCAGCCGCAGGATCAGCAGTACATCAAACTGAACACCAACGAAAGCCCCTATCTGCCCTCCCCGGCGGTGATCGCCGCTGTGAGTGAGCACGAGGTGGAAAAGCTGCGCCTTTACTCCGACCCCGCCTGTGCCGACCTGCTCAAGGCGGCCGCAGCCCACTTCGGTTTGCAGCCGGAGCAGATCATGCCCGGCAACGGCAGCGATGAGAACCTCTTCTTTGCCCTGCGTGCCTTCTGCGACGCAGACCACCCGCTGGCCTATGCCGACATCACCTACGGCTGCTACGGCGTGTGGTGTGGGCTGATGCATATTCCCAGCCACATCATCCCGCTGAAAGAGGATTTCACCCTTGACCCGAAGGACTACTACGGCCTGAACCAGACCATCGTCCTTGCAAACCCCAACGCCCCCACCGGCATTGCACTGCCGCGGGCAGAGATTGAGGGCATCCTGAAAGCGAACCCGAACAATGTGGTCATTGTGGACGAGGCCTATGTGGACTTTGGCGGCGAGAGCTGCGTGCCCCTCATCGACCAGTACGAGAACCTGCTGGTGGTGCAGACCTTTTCCAAGTCCCGGCAGCTGGCCGGTGCGCGTCTGGGTCTTGCCATGGGCAATGCAAAGCTCATTGCCGACCTGAACCGGGTCAAGTTCAGCCTGAACCCCTACAACATCAACCGCCTGACCCTGAAGGCCGGGCAGGCCGCGCTGGAAGATACCGCTTATTTCGACAGGACCCGCGCCGCCATCGTGGACACCCGCGCATGGACAAAACAACAGTTGGAACAGCGCGGATTTGCCGTGCTGGACAGCCGCTCCAACTTCCTGTTTGCAAGTACCAACAGGAAAGACGGCGAGACACTCTACAAAGAGTTGAAGAAAAACGGCATTCTGGTGCGCCATTTCGACGCGCCCCGCATCCAGAACTGGCTGCGCATCACCATTGGCACGCCGGAACAGATGCAGACGTTTATGGAAACGCTGGATAAGATCATGGAGGAATGAACCATGCCGAACCGAATGATCTCGCTGGAACGCAACACCAATGAGACCCAGATCGACCTTACCCTTGATCTGGACGGCACCGGCCGCTACGAGGTAGACACCGGGTGCGGCTTTCTGAACCACATGCTGGAGTTGTTCGCCCGCCATGGCCGGTTCGATCTGGTGCTCACCTGCCACGGCGATGTGCAGGTGGACTACCACCACACCACCGAGGATGTGGGCATTGCACTGGGTCAGGCCTTTGCACGGGCGCTGGGCGATATGCGCGGTATCCAGCGCTACGGCAGCTTTTATCTGCCCATGGATGAAGCGCTGATCCTGTGCGCCGTCGATCTTTCGGGCCGCTGCACCCTGAACTGGGACGTCCGTTGCAACACCGAAAAAGTGGGCGATTTTGACGTGGAGTGCGCCAAGGAATTCTGGCTGGGCTTTGCCCGCAGCGTGCCCGCCACGATCCACTTTGTACAATTTGCGGGAGAAAATACACACCACATCCTCGAGGCCTGCTTCAAGGGCGCAGGCCATGCACTGGGCGCGGCCGTGAAGATCGACGAAGCCCACAAGGACGAAATTCCTTCCACGAAAGGACTGCTGGTATGATCGCAATTATCGATTATGGCGTGGGCAACCTGTTCAGCCTGAAGTCCAGCCTGAAGCAGCTGGGGCTGGAAGCGGTCGTCACCGCCGACGCGGACACCATCCGCAAAGCCGACCGGCTGATCCTGCCGGGCGTGGGCGCTTTTGCCGATGCCATGGCCAAGCTGGAGGCGACGGGCCTTGTACCGGTCATGAAAGAAGAAGCCGAAAGGAAGCCGCTGCTGGGCATCTGCCTTGGCATGCAGCTGCTGTTTGAAAAGAGCTACGAGTACGGTGAGCACGAAGGCCTTGGCTTTGTGAAGGGCGAAGTCTGCCCGCTGGAGCCCGACCTTGCGGACAAAACGCTCAAGGTGCCGCAGATCGGCTGGAACGCCTTGCACATTGTAAAGGACGACCCGCTGTTCAAGTACATCCGTGAGGGAGAATACGTCTATTACGTCCACAGCTACTACGGCAAGAACTGTACGGAGAGTACACTGGCTGTGAGCGACTATTCCATTCCCGTCACCGGCGCGGTGCGGGCGGGCAGAGTGTACGGCACCCAGTTCCACCCGGAAAAGAGCGGGGATACTGGACTACGAATTTTGAAGGCGTTCAGCGAATTGTAAGCGGGCTCGCCCTCTCAGGCGCTAACGCGCCAGCTCCCCCAAAGGGGGAGCCCTTGGCAAAACCGGAAACTTTGCCGTACTGCCAAGGCCTCTCCCTTTGGGAGAGGTGGACACGAGCAGTGCGAGTGGACGGAGAGGGCGAGGACGCTAAAGGAGAAACAACGATGCAATTATTTCCAGCCATTGACCTGCGGGGCGGCAAGGTGGTGCGCCTGACGCAGGGCGACTACAGCCGCATGACCGTCTACGGCGAGGATCCCTGTGCACAGGCGCGGGAGTTCCTTGCAGCGGGGGCCAAAAATCTGCACGTCGTCGATCTGGACGGCGCAAAGGACGGCACCCTTTCCAACTACGATACCATTGCCGCGCTGGCAAAACAGGGCGGCTTATACATTGAGGTGGGCGGCGGCATCCGTACCGAGGAGCGCATTGAAACATACCTCTCCCTCGGCGTGGGCCGCTGCATTCTGGGCAGCGTGGCGGTGACGGATTTTGCCTTTACCGCCCGGATGCTGAAAAAATACGGCGATAAAATTGCCGTGGGCGTGGACGCAAAGGACGGCTATGTGGCCATCCATGGCTGGAAGGAAGTGAGCGCCGAGCCGGGCGTGGACTTCTGCAAGCGGCTGGCAGATGCCGGATGCACCGCCATCATCTACACGGATATTGCCTGCGACGGTGCCATGCAGGGCACGAACCTCGGCCTGTACCGCACGCTTGCCAAAGAGGTGCCCGGCGTGGCTTTTACGGCCAGCGGCGGCATCTCGTCCGAAGCAGAGCTTCTGGAACTGAAAAAAATGGGCACTGCCGCTGCCATTTTAGGCAAGAGCCTGTACACCGGCGCACTGGACCTTGCGCGCTGCGTGCAGCTGGTGCAGGAGTGAACGGAGGGGAAACGACATGATCACCAAACGCATTATTCCCTGCCTTGATGTGCGCAATGGCCGCGTGGTCAAGGGCACGAACTTTGAAGGCATCCGGGATGTGGCCGACCCGGTGGAAATGGCCCGCATGTATAACGCTGCCGGTGCCGACGAGCTGGTGTTCTACGATATCACCGCCAGCTTCGAGGGCCGGGCACTGTTTACGGATATCCTGACCCGCGTCGCCAGCGAAATTTTTATCCCGCTCACGGTGGGCGGCGGCATCAACACGCTGGAAGACTTTGACCGGGTGCTCAAGTGCGGCGCGGACAAGGTCAGCGTCAACTCGGGCGCACTCAAAAACCCTGACCTTATCCCGGCGGCAGCACAGCGCTACGGCAACCAGTGCGTGGTGCTCTCTGCCGATGTGAAGCGGGTGAACGGCCAGTTCCGGGTGTTCGCCAAGGGCGGGCGCGAGGACACCGGCCGGGATGCACTGGACTGGATCAGCTGGTGCGTGGACCACGGCGCGGGCGAGATCTGCCTGAACAGCATCGACACCGACGGCGTGCGCAGCGGCTTCGACCTTGAGATGCTGGATGCAGTTGCGGCGCGGGTGAACGTGCCCATCATTGCCAGCGGCGGCGCAGGCAAAAAGGAAGACTTTCTGGAGCTGTTCCACCACAAGGGCATCGACGCAGGCCTTGCGGCGGGCATCTTCCACCAGAAGCTGCTGACCATCCGGGATCTGAAAAAATACCTCAACGCAAACGGTGTGGAGATGCGGCTGTAACGCCGGGGTATTTCTCCCCGGCGCGGGGAGAAGCCGTAACGCGAAACTGGATTTCCGCAAAAACAACCCGCAAACTCTTGCGTTTGCGCACCGAATACGCTAAACTAGTAATATCCCCATCCGGGGAGGGAGAACCGTTATGAATCTGAAATTTGATGAAAAGGGCCTGATCCCTGCCATCGTGCAGGACCACTACACCAAAGAGGTGCTCACCCTCGCTTACATGAATGCCGAGACGCTGGCGCTCACCATTGCCGAGGGCCGCACTGTGTTCTGGAGCCGCAGCCGTCAGGAGATCTGGCGCAAGGGCGAGACCAGCGGCAATGTGCAGCGGGTGGTGTCCATCACCGCCGACTGCGATGCAGATGCACTGGTGGTGGAAGTGGTCAAATCCGGCCCCGCCTGCCACACCGGCGCCGAGAGCTGCTTCTTCAACGAAGTATACGTCTCGCCGGAGCTGAAGCAGTTCAGCTGGCAGGGCCTGTACCAGCTCATCAAGGGCCGCAAGGATAGCCCCAAGGAGGGCAGCTACACCACCTACCTGTTCGAGAAGGGCAAGGAGAAGATCCTGAAAAAGGTGGGCGAAGAGTGCACCGAGGTCATCATTGCGGGCGAAAAAGAGGATAAGGAAGAGACCGTTTACGAGATCAGCGATCTTGCCTACCATGTTCTGGTGCTGATGGTCAGCGCCGGCATCACGGTGGAGGATGTGACCCGTGAACTGGAAAAACGTCACGTCATTGACCACAAGGTCAAACAGGAAAGGATGCAGTGAATTATCTATGGCAGATTATAAGAAGTCCAGTGTCCATTGCCACTCCACCATGTGCGATGGCAAAAATACCTTGCAGGATATGGCAAGTGCTGCGTGTGCGCAGGGCTTGACCACGCTGGGCTTCACCGGCCATAGCTACACCCAGCGCGACCGCGAATACTGCATGAGCCCCAGCCGCACCGCCCAGTACAAGGCCACCATCGCAAAGCTCAAGGCCGAATACAGGGGCAAGGTGGATATCCTGTGCGGCATCGAGTGGGATATCCTGAGCGAGGATAAGCGCACCGGCTACGATTACTGGATCGGCAGCGCACACCACCTGTACGGCAAGAACACCGGCAAGTATTACGAGATCGATTTCCGCCCGCAGGACCTGTGGGACTGCATCAACGATGATTTTGACGCAGACCCGCTGGCCGCTGTGGAAGCCTACTTTGCCGAGGTGGAAAAGGTAGCTGCCCTCAAGCCGGATATTCTGGCCCACATCGACCTCATCAAGAAGCTGAATGCCAACGGCGAGTTCTTCGACGAAGAGTCGCCCCGCTACAAGGCCGCTGCCCTCAAGGCCCTGCAGGCCGCAAAGGCAAACGACTGCCTGCTGGAAGTGAACACCGGCGGCGTGTACCGCGGCTACCGCAAGGACTTCTACCCCGGCCCGTGGCTGCTGGGCGAGTGGCAGAAGATGGGCGGCAAGGTCATCATCACTTCTGATTCTCATGATATCAACAGCCTGACCTACGGCTTTGACGAAGCTGCCGCCGCCATCAAGGCTGCAGGCTTTACCAGTGTGCAGGTGCTTACCGGAAACGGCTTCGAGACGCAGGAACTGTAAAAAATTGGAGATAACCCTCTCCGTCAATGCTTCGCATTGCCACCTCCCCCGAAAGGGGGAGGTTTTGCTGTTTCTTTTACGCAGCATAAAAGCTCCCCCCCCCTTCGGGGGAGCTGGCGAGCGTCAGCGAGACTGAGAGGGTTGTTTTGCGGTAAAAATAGAACTTTGGAGGAACCCTATGACCCACGCGCAGCCCCAAAAGAAAAGCGTCTTCAACATGAACGTAGACCTGATGCACGGGCCTATTTTAAAAAGCCTGCTGCTCTTCATGCTGCCCATTCTGGTTTCCAACCTGTTCCAGCAGCTCTACAACACGGTGGATACCATGATCGTGGGCAATGTGCTGGGCGATACAGCCCTTGCCGCCATTGGCTCCTGCGGCTCGATCTACGAGCTTTTAGTCGGCTTTGGCATCGGTATCGGCAATGGCCTTGCCATCGTTGCAGCGCGCTCCTACGGCGCGCAGGACGAAGACCTGCTCAAGCGCACGGTGGTGGGGTCGGTCGTCATTGGCCTGATCGCCTCGCTGGTCATTACAACGGCAGGCTTTTTCGGCCTGCATGCCCTGCTGCAGCTGCTGGATACCCCGGCAGAAATTCTGGAAGATGCCTACAGCTATATCATCGTGATCGACCTTGGCGTTGTGGTCATGTTTATGTATAACCTGTGCGCAGGCCTGCTGCGCGCCATTGGCAACAGCGTGATGCCGCTGGTGTTCCTGCTCATCAGCTCGGTGCTGAACGTGGGGCTGGACCTGTGGTTCATTGCCGGGGTTGGCATGGGCGTGCGGGGCGCAGCGGTGGCAACGGTCATTGCACAGGGCATCTCGGTGGTGCTGTGCGTTCTGTACGTGCTGGCAAGGGTGTGCATCCTCATCCCGGAGAAAAAGCATTTCGCCGTGGGCAGTCATCTCTACTGGGAGCTGTTCAGCCAGAGCATCTCCATGGGCCTGATGAGCAGCATCGTGTCTGCGGGTTCGGTGGTGCTGCAGTACGGCATCAACGGGCTTGGCACCCTGACCATTGCGGGGCACACCGCTGCCCGCAAGCTGTTTGCCTTTACGGATATGCCGCTCATCTCCATGGCGAACGCTGGTTCCACCTTCGTTTCCCAGAACCGCGGCGCAAACCAGCCCGACCGTGTGCGCAGGGGAATGCGGCAGATGTATCTGTACTCGGTGGTGGTGATGGTCGCCGCCGTGGTGCTGATGAGCTTTGGTGCTCAGTGGATGGTGCAGCTGATCTCCGGCTCTTCGGAACCCATTGTGCTGGAAAACGGTGCGCGGTACCTGCTGTGGAACGCACCGTTCTATGCGGTGCTGGGCGTGCTGCTGTGCACCCGCTACGCGCTGCAGAGCCTTGGCCAGAAGGTGCTGCCGCTGTTCTCCAGCGTGATCGAGCTGGTGGGCAAGGTGATCTTTGTGCTGGTGTTCATCCCGAAATTCCAGTACAATGCGGTCATCCTGTGCGAGCCCATCATCTGGTGCTTCATGACGGCATATCTGGTGGCGGTGTACCTGCACGAGCCCTTTGTGTTCCCGAAAAAATAACCCTCTCAGTTATCGCTGTGCGATGCCAGCTCTCCCGAAAGGGAGAGCTTTTTGCATTTTACGGGAAGCACAAAGAAAGCTCCCCCTTTTGGGGGAGCTGGATGCGAACAAAGTGAGCAGACTGAAAGGGGTTACAGCGCCGAATAGCCAAAGCTGTTCACCAGCGCATCGATGTGCTGGCCAGCCTTGCACAGGGGGCAGTCGCGGCTGTCAAAGCTGGCGTAGTCCGGCAGGCTGGCGGGGTCAAAGATGGAGGTGACCTCATAGCCCATGCACTCATGGGTGGTGGCAAAAATAGCGGAAAGGCCTGCCACGGTGCCGCCGTAGTAGTTCACGGCCTCCACAGCGGCCTGCACGGTGTAGCCGGTGGTGATGGAAGCGGACAGAATGAGCACATGCTTGCCCTTGACCATGGGGGCCAGATTGTCGCGCAGGATGATCTGGCTGCCGGTGGTGTACTCCGGGGTGATCACATAAATGGTCTGGTGGGCGTTCATGTTGGCAAAGCCGTCCTTGGTCAGCTCGTTGGCAAGGCAGGTGCCGATCACCTGCGTGCCGTCCAGACAGAGCACGGTGTCCACAATGGTGCTGTGCTGGTAAGCGGCCACCAGCTCCTTTGCCACGGCCTTGGCCTCGGAAAGGCGGGACTTCTGGGTGGTGACATCGATGTAATAGTTGATATGGCTGTGGCTGGTAGCAAAGTGGCCCTTTGCTACGCGCAGGAACAGGTTACTTTTTTTGGTGGGAAGCTTTACCATATTGATCATCGAAACAGCACTCCTTTTCAGGTTTTCCGGGTTGCCCCTCAAATGCAAAAAGCACCGCATCGCTGCGATGCTCCTGCACATTTTTATAACCCTATTGTACCGGAAAAGAAACCTGTGCACAAGGCATAAATCCACTAAAAAACTTTGTGCATTTTACACGATATCGCCCAAAACTTGGATACAAATGGCCCGCATACGCAAAAAGACCCGCACCACAGGGTGCGGGTCTTTAATGCAAAAGTAAAATCAGTCCACAATCGTAACCTTGATGGCATCGGTGATGTCCCAAGTGCCGTAGACATCACTGTAGGAATCAGTGATGCTACCGTTTGCGTACATCTTCGGAATGTACAGCACCTGAACCTTGGATGCGCTGGTAAGGTTCTCAATACCGGAAACCTTCAGCGTAGGAGTCACAGTAGTCTTCGCATCGACACTGGCGTTGGAACCACCTACCAAATCAATCGTGACACCGGAGACACCCTGATAATAAGTATGCAGCTTATTGTCAGCATCGGTAACATTTACCTGGAAATGCTGCTGGTTGACCTGCAGGCTCACCTTGGTATAGATCTCAAACTCGCAAGTGAGCGTAGTACGATTATAGGTGGCGCTCTTCAGCGTGGCATCACAGATGTTGCTGCCCGGAGACAGCTTGCTGCCAACAGTACCGGTAGGACGGTTCGGGTTGGAGCAGCCGGTCAGCATGCCGGAGCCTGCAATGGCAACAGCGGTAAGAGCGGTATATTTCATAAAGTCACGGCGGGAGAATGTATAGGACATGTTCGTTCCTCCTTTAAAAAGCAGATCAGTACGGCCTTGCGGCATTACCTATAAGATAGGCGAAACCGGGCCGGATGTCAATGCCTTTTGGCAAAATAAAATGATGAAATTTTGAGCTGTGACGTTGTTTTGCGACGAAATTTCGTCCTGTGCGGGCCGCGTATCAGGCGCGGGTCACGTCTGCAGCGGTCATGACGAAGGTCATGGTCTTATCCGCTGCAAAGGTGGGCATGTAAGTAACGCTCAGCTGCTGCCAGCCCTTGGGGACCATCAGCATCAGCTGCAGATAGCCGGTACCCTGCGGGGGCAGATTGGTGGAATCCGAGAAGGTCTGAGAGTTGGAGTTGTACAGCGAGATGTTGGCACCGCACTCCACGCTCTGGCCGTCGCAGGAAGCAGAGAAATCGGTAGAAGCTGCTGCCAGTGCGTGGAAGTTTGCATCCACGTTCTCCTGCGGGGGCACGGGATAAGCAGCATTGATCTCGGCCAGATTCTGTGCGCCGATGTTGAAGGTCTGGTTCTTGGTGCGGTTGACCACGGTGACCAGAACAGCAATGTATTCGTAACCGGCCTGTGCAGGTGCGGTATCAATGTTGAACAGGCTGGTCAGCTGAACGCCAAGGCCGTTCCAGTTGCTGACCTTATCACCGACCTTGACATCCACGATGGTGGCGCTGCCATTCTGCTGGCAGCCGCCCAGCAGGCTTGCTGCGCCCAGAGCAGCAACGGATGCGCCAGTGCACTTGAGGAAGGTACGGCGGGAAATGGAGTTGGACATAAAATAAATCCTCCTTTTGATAGGAAAAACCGTATTCCAGAATGTTCTATTCTGTTTATACCCTTTCTGCCCGAAAGATGCAAGGGTTTGGGGGCTGAATTTACAGCTTTTTCACAGGAATATCACCCTTCGTGGGTAAGGCCCTTCACATGTGTTTCGCTGGTTTTGACCAGATTTAACAGGCTGGGCGTATAAAGCGGGAACTCACGGGTCAGGCTTTCTGTGGTCATGGTCAGGCAGGCCGGGTCCTTTACGCCCTCGCCGCCGTTCACATCCTGTCCGTCCAGCAGGGCTTCCACGTTGGCTTCGGACATGCGCATCACGGCATCGGAGCAGCCGCGCCAGCGGATGGGATCGATGCTGAACATACTGGCGGCGTTGTGGGGCTCGGCCGAGTACAGCAGGCGGAACATTTTGGCTACGGCCATCATCAGGTAGGCGCTCACCTCGGTGGTAAGGGCCTTGCTGTGGCACTGGCCGATCTTGGCGTACAGCACGTTCAGGCCGTTGGAGATCAGCTTTTTGTTCATGGTGGGCAGCACGCTGCCGTGGTAGATGTTGTCCTTCATCTTGTCCGGGTTCGGAAGGTCTTCTGCCGAGAGCATCATGCCGTTGCGCTCTGCACTGCGGCCCAGAAGATAATCGCAGGAAACATTATAATAGTCTGCCACGCGCACCACAAAGTCCAGGCCGCATTCGCGGATGCCTTTTTCGTAGTGGGACAGCAGCGCCTGCGAGACGCCAAGATCCTCGGCGGCCTGCTTCTGGGTGATGCCGCGTTCCTTGCGCAGCAGCTTGATGATACGGTTGAATTCCATGATTTTTGGCTCCTCAAAGTTCGATATAGGGGGACATCCTTGTTTTTGGTTTACAGCAGGTTGATTATACACAACGGAAAACCTTTTGTAAAGCAAGAAAAGTGACGATATTTTTCGTTGATTTTCGTCATTTTTGTCAAAAGACTTGCTCTGGACACCATATCTATGCTAAACTATAGGTATTAACGCATACATTTTGTGGCGTGCGCGGGGCCGCGGCTGCCGCCAAAGAGCAAAAATCTGGCAGACGACACGTTTTTCTGCCAGATTTTTTCTCCGCAGCGGGTTTTGCCGCCCGTTCCCGTGCCGCCGCACAGCGATAAAGAGAGGCACTATCCATGAAAACGTTCAAGCTTCATCTCATCCGCCACGGCATGACTGCAGGCAACCTGCAGGGCCTGTACATCGGCAGCGGCACCGACATCCCTCTGTGCGACGAGGGCCGCGCTCAGCTCAATGAGCTGAAAGAGCGGTTCGAGTATCCGCAGGTGGATACCGTGTTCTCCTCCCCGCTGCTGCGCGCGGTGGAAACAGCCAACATCCTGTTCCCGGATGCAAAGCACACCTTTACCGTGCACGACCTGCGGGAGGCCGGCTTTGGCAAGTTTGAGAACAAGCCGGTCAAGGAGCTGGTGCACGACGAGGACTTTAAAAAGTGGATCACCCCCGGCTCCGGCTATGTGCCCGAAGGCGCAGAGCCTACCGACCAGTTCCACGCCCGCTGCGCCGAAAGCCTGATGAAGCTGTTTGAGTATATGATCCGCATGGATGTGACCGAAGCAGCCTGTGTGACCCATGGCGGTGTGATCATGAGCATGCTCAGCCAGCGCGCCGTGCCCACCCGCCGCCCGGAGCAGTGGATGGCAGACCCCGGCTGCGGCTACACCGTGCAGACCGATGTGCAGCTGTGGATGCGGGACCGTCTGGTGGAAGCCATCGACATCGTGCCCTTTGGCTATGCCGATACCCTGCGCGGTCAGGCTGAGACCGAGGAAAACGAGGCCTTTGAATAAGGATTCGGTTACAGTTTCGGCCCATCCCTTGACAGAAGCGGCGCAATCCTTTATTGTATAAGGGAACGATTATTTTAGGAGGAAGTTCCATGTCCCAGTCCATTTCCCGCCGGTCATTCCTGAAATGTGCCGGCTCCGGTGCGGTCAGCCTTGCGGCAGCGCTGCTCACCGGCGTACCTGCAGCGGCACAGCAGCCGCGTCTTGCAGGCGAACCTGCCCTGCTGGACGGCAAAGCTGCCGTGGAGCTGCTGGGCTATGCCCCTGCGCAGGAAATGGGCAATGTGCTGGTGTACCTCTCGGTGGAGAACCTCTCCGCATCCACCCTGCCGGTGGGCGCAAGCTATCTGCAGAGCCGTGAGGTGTGCACGCTTGGCGACCTGTACAGTATGGGCACCGGCGTTACCGCTGTGTGCGATGGCAAGCCGGTGCGCTGCGGCAGCTTTGCTGCGCCGCTCTACGGCGAGAACGCGGCGGATGCTTCGGTGTTCACCCTGAACCTGACGGCGGGCCGCGGCGCGCTGCTGCACTGCTTCTGCGCAGTGCCAGACAACTGGCAGACGCTGGAGCTGACCTATCACCCGGATTTCGCGGCGGGCCGCAGCGTGACCTTTACGGTTAACCGCAGCACTGACCACGCCGTGCTGGGCGTGGTGCCCACCTCTCCTGCCGAGGTCGGCAGCGTGGTGGATCTGTAACTCCTTCAGTCTCGCATACGCTCGACAGCTCCCTCGGAGAGGGAGCATCTGGCGAAAAGGAAAACTTGGCCGTATTGCCAAAGCCTCCCTCCATGAGAAAGACTTCCCCCGGCCGGGACAGATTCTCCCCGCGCCGGGGAGAAATGTCACCGCAGGTGACAAAGAGAGGAGCAGTGGCATCGCGTCAGCGATGACGGAAGGAGTTCCTGAACGTAATAAAAGACCATCTGAGATGCAGTTAAAAATGCCTCAGATGGTCTTTTTTTGTTTTGTCAATTCAGCACATTCTGCCCGGCGGAATCCAATACCGTCAGCTCCTGCCCGGTCACGCTGGAGACCAGCGCAATGTAGCTGCGTCCGGTGCGGATGGTCAGCGGCCTGCCGTCGGCATCGTAAAAGGCAAAGGTGGAGTCTGTGCCCTGCGTCCATGTGATGTGCCACAGCTGGCTGCCGTTCAGCCAGACACCGCCGCCAAGGGACAGGTCGTAGTCCAGCGTGGTGCCGTCGTCCCGCAGGCTGGAAGCGGAGTAAAGGACCAGCAGATTGTCGAATTGCGCCTGCGCGCCGGTGTTGGCATCCAGCTGGGCGGTGCCGTCTGCACGGAGCATCCCGTAGGTGCCGCTGGCCGCATCGTAGGCAAAGCCGGTGGTGCTTTGGGGCGCAAAGTTGATCTGCACCTGTTCGGCATCCCGGGAACCTGGCTCCGGCAGGCGGGGCTCTTTGGCCTGCGGCAGCAGGGCGGGCAGAGCGGAAATGGCAGAGCTGTCCTCGGCAGTGCTGGCCGAGGAGGAAGCGCTGCTGCCGTGGTCGCCCAATGCGCCGGAAAGGTTCAGGCTGCCCAGCACGGAAGCGACCTCCCCGCCGCTGGTATGCCACAGCGGCGCACCGCTCCAGACATCATCGCAGGAAAAGGCATTGCGGCCCACTTCCAGCGCGTCCACGGCCCGCAGGTTATAATAATCCAGATAGTTGCGGGCAAACTGCCCTGCACCCCGCTGGATGGGCAGTACTTCCTGCCCGCTGAGCAGCCGCCAGTAAAGGTCCTGCCCAAGGGTCACTGGGCCGACGGTTGGCATGGCCGATACCGAAGGATAAGCCAAGCACAGGCTGGTGGGCTGGCCGCTCTCGGTCAGGGCTTCCAGCACCACCGATGCGCTGCCAATGCCCCACTGTGTGGTGCTGGAAGCGGCGTTGTCGATCACCACGGCGGCGGTGCGTTCGCCGGGATACTGCAGCTCCTGCCCGGTCAGCGGGTCGGTGGGCGCTGCACTGTCCGGGGCAGTGGGGCCGGATAGCGCACACCCGCATAGCAGGGCTGTGCACAGCACCGCCGTGCCAAGGGCCAGATTCCAGATGCGTTTCATGCGGTTCCCTCGTTACTGATAGCTGAAGTTGGACCACTCGTCGTCGTCCACGATGGCAAGATAGGTCTTGCCGCGGTTGAAAAGCATCTGCGCACCGGTCTTGTCGTAGACCAGCAGCGGATGCTCAGGCGAAGCCTTTTCCCAGCGGCCATGCTGTACAGCGCCGCGGCTGAAATAATAGGCATCGCCGCCGGAGATGTAGCTTACCTGCTGCACATCGCCGGAGTCGCCGGAATAGCGCTCGATGGGAGCAAAGCAGACCAGCAGGCTGTCAAAGCTCAGCTGCTTTGCGTTCAGCTCGTCCACGGTGTTTTCAAACTTGCCGGAGATGCGGCTGTACATCTGCATTTTATAGGTGCGGGACTGCGGATCATAGCGGAAGCTGGTCTTGTAGTGGTCCGAGTGGGTGATGCTGACCGTCCTGCCGGATGCTGCACCCTGCATGGCGTTCTCCTCGCCGGTGCGGTAGTCCGCAAAGCGGAAGAAGGTGGTGTCGTAATCGTACTTCAGCCCGATGCCCGCGTTGGAAGCGGCCTGCCGGATCTCCTTGCCGGAGGTGAACTCGGTGTGTTCATAGGCCACATCCCGGCCCCGGCTGTCGCGGTGAGCCACATGCGGATGGGTGGGAGTATTAAAGTAGCTCTTGCCGCCGATGTTCAGGCCGGAATAGTTGTATACGTTGATGAATTTGGTGCAGGCGGCGCTCTCACCGTCGTGGTAGTACAGCGCCTGATAGGGCATCAGCAGCTGCAGGAACTGGTCGCGGCCAGAGCGCAGCGGGCCGATCTCCGGGATGGAGTCGGCATCGTGGAACACCGCGCAGAAGCGGGTGATGCCGCCCTCCACCTTGCACTCGATCAGCAGATCGGCAGAGGAAAGACCGCGCTGCGGACGGGCGTTCTGACGGGAGGTGTTGGAGATGTTGTTGACCATCACGCCCACGATACGGCCATTGCTGCGCTTGGCCTCACCGGTCAGCGGGTCGGCATCGTAAGCGGGCAGTGCGGCAAGACTGGCAGCGGGCTGCTCGCCTGCTGCCAGCGAGGAAGCAACCATGTCCTCCGAGGATGCAGCAGAAGAAGCTGCGCCGGAAGAACTGATGCCCAGTGTCTGCTGGAGCCAGCTGGAAAAATTGCTGCCCAGAATGGCACTGCCGGAAGCACTGCAGCTGGAAAGCGCCAGCGAAGCGGCAGCGGCACCGGTCAGGCGAAGAACAGTACGGCGAGTGATCTTCATAGGAAAAACCTCCTGCAAAAAACGTATCGGCGCGGCCCGGCAGAATGCCAAAGCCGGGAAAAAGTTTGCGGGTGCAGCGCGGCGGGGCGCACACTGCCGGGCAGTAAAACGCAGCGCACTGCAGACGGATTTGATTTGATTGTAACGATTCTTGCCGGGTTTGTAAAGAGGAAGTTATCGGGATGAAGCCCCTTCCGCTGCCGACACCGGAGCATCTTCGATCTGCTGCGCGGATGAAAAGCGGAAGCCCACACCGATGCAGGAGCTTTTTGCGCCTTTTTGCCCGGGAACCCTTGCATTTTTGCGCAAGTTGTGGTAATATTATTCGGCAGTATGTTCACTGCGGAAATATGCGCTCGTAGCTCAGCCGGTAGAGCATCTGACTTTTAATCAGAGGGCCAGGGATTCGAGTTCCCTCGAGCGCACCAAAATCCCACGAGAAATCGTAAGATTTCTCGTGGGATTTTCTTTTTGTTCTCAAGCTGCACGGTTTCTGCACGGTCCGCATTTTTCGTGTCAGATGGAGTAAGTCTGTGAATTACTCTGCAATTCGTGCTATTTTTTGCAATTCAGGTCAGCAGAGCCAGGCGAAGCTGCGCTTTTACGGCAGGGTCTGTGTCCTTCAGAAGCTCCAACAGTGCCGACACGGAGATGGTCGGTTCTGCTTCAATCGGGGCAGCCTGCACAAGTGTTGTTCCTGACTTGTAGAAGCCTTCCTCGAACCTTTTACCCAGCTTCTTGCGGGAATCCTGCTGGATGTGCGCATAGGTGTTGACCAGCAGATTGGCACTGGCGTGGCCCGTTGTGCCTTGCACGGCTTTCACATCACCGCCGGAGATCATCAGTTGGTAAGCAGAGCGCAGGCTGCGCGATGGAATCGCTGAATAGCACAAAAGCATGTTGGAGTCCAGATGTAAAGAAAAAACGGCAAAGCAGGTAAAATTCACTTTACCGTTTTATAGCAATTCAACTTCTTCATGTAACAGCAACAGCGTTGAATTGCATATCGCAAATTGCTGTTTTAACGTTCCACTAATTTCTTGCCTTGCGATCAAGAAAGCACGTCTGCTAAACGCTCTACATTGAAAATATAATCGTACACTGCTATAATAAAATTGTGATATTATCACCAAAAATTCGAGATGCAAAGCGTTTGCGATTGGCAAACATTCAGGAGGAACGCATGGTAACAGGAGCCATTAAAAATAAGGTAGACAAGATCTGGACGGACATCTGGGCAGGCGGCATCACCAATCCGCTGACCGTCATTGAACAGCTGACCTATCTCATGTTCATCCGGTCACTGGACGAGAAAGAGCTTGCCACCGAAGATTTTGAGAACATGGCGGGCGAAAAGATGGAGCATATCTTCCCGGCCAGCGAAGCAGGACAGTCTATGCGGTGGAGCCGCTTCAAGGATAAAGATTCCCGCGAAATTTTCCTGACCATGCAGCAGCGGGTGTTCCCTGCCATCAAAAAGATGAAGTATGGCCGTCTGCCGGACTTTGACGCAAACGGCGAGCTGGTGGAGATCGCAGACGACCCCACCCGCCCGGATGAGGGCAACACCGCCTTTGCGCGGTATATGGACGATGCCATGTTCCTGATCCCCACGCCGCAGGTGCTGCAAAAGATCATCACCGGGTTGGAGGATCTTTACACCCACGACATTGCCGACCTTGATATGCAGGGCGACCTGTACGAGTATATGCTGGGCAAGCTGGCAACCGCAGGGCAGAACGGCCAGTTCCGCACGCCCAAACACATCCGCGACATGATGGTGGAGCTGGTGCAGCCCACGCCGGACGACTTCATCTGCGACCCCGCCTGCGGCACAGCGGGCTTTCTGGTGTCCAGCGCAAAATATGTTCGCAAGCACTATGGGGACGATATGACTCCGGAACAGTGGCAGCATTTTGCCGGGCCGATGTTTGCAGGCTTTGACATGGACCGCACCATGCTGCGCATTTCGGCCATGAACCTGATGCTCCACTCCATCACCAACCCGGATATCGACTACAAAGACAGCGTTTCCAAGCAAAACTCCATTTGCAGCAAGTACACGGTCTGCCTTGCGAACCCGCCGTTCAAGGGCACTGTGGATGCCGAGAGCATCAACGATGACCTGAAAGCCGTCACCAACACCAAAAAGACGGAACTTCTGTTCCTTGCGCTCTTCCTGCGGATGCTCAAAACCGGCGGACGCTGCGCCTGCATCGTGCCGGACGGCGTTTTGTTCGGTTCCAGCAAAGCGCACCAGAGCATCCGAAAAGAACTGATTGAAAACCACCAGCTGCGGGCGGTCATTTCTATGCCCTCCGGCGTGTTCAAGCCCTACGCAGGCGTGTCCACGGCGGTGCTGGTGTTTACCAAGACCGGCGCGGGCGGCACCGATAAGGTGTGGTTCTACGATATGAAAGCCGACGGTTTCTCGCTGGACGACAAGCGCACCGAGGTGAAGGAAAACGACATCCCGGACATCATCGCCCGGTTCCAGAACCTCAACGCCGAAACTGACCGCAAGCGCACCGAGCAGAGTTTCTTTGTGCCCAAAGAAGAAATTGCCGCCAATGGGTACGATTTATCCATCAATAAGTACAAGGAGACCGAGTATGTGCCGGTGGAGTACCCCTCGACCACGGAGATCCTTGCCGACCTGCATGAGCTGGAAATGGAGATCACCAAAGGTTTGGCAGAGTTGGAGGAGATGGTGTGATGGCGAAGTTGGGAGAGGTTTGTACTATTGTATCTGGTTCGACACCAAAAACATCTGTTACGTCCTACTGGGATGGCAACATCAAATGGATAACACCTGCTGAATTGAACGAAGATACTTTTTACATTATGGATTCAGTTCGGCACATTACTGAAGAGGGAAAAGAAAAAACAGGATTGTCTTATCTGCCGACAGGAACAGTCATTTTATCTTCTCGCGCGCCGATTGGCAAAACCGCAATTGCCGGTTGTGAAATGTGTTGCAATCAAGGATTTAAGAACCTTATTTGCTCAGATGCGGTTTATAATGAATACCTCTATTTTTTCTTGAAATCAAAAACAGACTATCTCAATTCATTGGGACGTGGCGCAACTTTTAAAGAAATTTCTAAATCCATCGTTGAAAATATTGAAATCCCGTTACCTGAAGTAAACCAGCAAAAAGAAATTGCAGAAAAATTCAAGAAGCTAGAGCAGTTGATTTCTCTCCGTAAGCAGCAGCTTGCCAAACTGGACGAGCTGGCAAAGGCACGGTTTGTGGAGATGTTTGGGGATGAACAGGCATTTAATAAAGAACCGCTGAGCCAAAATGTTGAAGAAATGTTCATTGGGCCTTTTGGCAGTAGTTTGAAAAATGAAAACTTTGTTTCCAAAGAAAATGGTTACTGCATGGTATATGAACAAAAGCATGCTATTCGCAAAACTATGGATGTCGAAACTCGGTATATAGACAAACCGAAATATGAAGAACTTAAACGATTTTCAATTCATGGTGGCGATATTATTGTTAGTTGTCGAGGAACAATAGGCGAAACCTATATTGTCCCCTTAAATGCGCCGTTAGGCATTATGCACCCATCCATTATGAAAATTCGTGTGAAGGATTCTATTTACAACCGAGTTTTCTTTGACTTCTTACTACAAGAAAAGCTAAAGCAACATGAAGCACAAGCTAATGGAAGTGGCGTGAAAATGGCCGTAACGGCAAGTGCGCTGGGCAAAGAAGAGTTTATTGTTCCTTCAATTCCGTTTCAAAATCAGTTCGCCGCTTTTGTGGAGCGTGTAGACCAGCAGAAGCAGACTGTACAGCAGAGCCTTGAAAAGTTGGAATTGATGAAAAAGGCGCTGATGCAGGAATATTTTGGGTAAAAGGGTGTGCAATGGTGGAGTTTAGCGGTATAATAACGTTAAACAGAACATTTTACCACGAAAGGAGCATACGATGATGACTTTTGAAGAAGAAAGAGACTACAATAATGCAAAGTTTGATGCAATCAAGGCAAAGAACTCGATTCAAAAGCTGAAACCTGAGCTTCGGGAGCAACTGCTAAAAGAACTGGTTGGAGCAGAAGCGTATGCTGTAATGTGGCAGACATTTAAGCAATTATGCAACGGTCAGAGGTGATATTATGGAACATTTTATTACAAGTGTCCACATCAATGAGGTTCGACATCTAAAAGACATTGAAATCAAACTGAACCCTGAAAAGCGTCAGCATCTTATCCTGACTGGTAAAAATGGCTCCGGTAAAACTTCGGTATTGCAGGCGATGAAAGATTATCTGCAGGCAATCGATGATGGGGTCTATCAGAAATTGTGTATTCGGAGATCCTATAAATCGAATGATAAGCTTTCTGAACTTGAAAAAATTGTTGCCGAAACATTTGCAGAGTATAATTCTGGAGTAGAAGTAGACGTTTCAAATGTAGTAGGCTTAGACCGTTTATATAGTCAGGGAGAATTTGTAACTGCTTACTTTCCGGCAGACAGAAAGACAGTGATTCATCGCGCAAAGGGAGTTCAAGATGTAAAACTAGAAAATCAATACAGTTTGGATGATACACCAGAAAATATTTTGCTGAAATATATGGTTCATCTCAAAACTCAACAGGCATATGCAAAGAATGAAAATGATTTAAGTGTCGAGAAGAAAATCGCGGAATGGTTTTCCCGCTTCGAAAATGCGCTAAAAGTATTGTTGAGCGATGACAGCATCCGATTGATATATGACTATAAAAACTATAATTTTCTAATTGAACAGAAAGGTCGAAATCCATATAGTTTGGATGAACTTTCTGATGGCTATTCTGCAATCATCGGTATTGTCGCAGACCTAATCCTCCGTATGGACCGCAACTGGTTGCTGAAAGGCGAACTGAGCCAGTACGATGTGGAAGGCATTGTGCTGATTGATGAGCTGGAAACGCATCTTCATGTGGAACTTCAGAGGAAAATCCTGCCCTTCCTGACAGAGTTCTTCCCACGCATCCAGTTTATCATTACAACACATTCCGCCTATATCCTGAACTCCATCAGCAATGCCTGCATTTATGATTTAGAAAAGCAGGTTCGTTTTACAGATTTTTCTTCCTATTCCGTTGATGATATTGCAGAAGGCTATCTGGATGCAACAGCTTTTTCTGATGAGTTACAAAAGAAAGCAAAGCGATATCAGGAGCTTTATGGGCGGACGGACCTTTCCGATGACGAACGCGCAGAACGCGCAGACTTACGAATGGAATTGAAAGATGCGGAAGATGTCCTTTCCAAGATTGAGGGGAAGAAGGTGCTTTAATGGTCAAATTCGAACGACCTGACAGCTCCGAAGCCCATGTAGCAATCGAATCCTTGAAACGAGAAAAACGCAAAGGTAGCGGAAAGTATAATACCAACGAAGTGAATAAAGCACTTGGATTGATGTTTGCACATAAATGCTACCTTTGTGAGAAGAAAGATTTGGACAATCTCCAAATAGAACATCTCGTTCCACATCGTGGAAACCGAGATTTGATGTTCGATTGGGAAAATCTGTTTTTATCTTGCAATCATTGCAACAATATAAAAAACGATAAGTTCACACCGATTCTGGATTGTACAAAAGTTGCAGTTGATAAGAAAATTGCATTTCGTCGGCATAGTGAACCGTTTATGCCAGATAAATTAGAAATTACTGCATTAGAAGACGACGTTGAAACCCGAAACACGGTGGCACTCCTTAACGAAGTATATTATGGCTCGACTGCACAGAAAATCGAAGAGGCCAAAATCATCCGAAAGCAGCTGTCAAAAGAACTGAATGCATTCGAAGAATGTGTAACGGATTACAATGCAGCTGACGGGGAAGACAAAAAAGATTTAGAGCTGTCCATTATGATGAAATTAAAGTGGAATGCTCCCTTTGCTGCATTTAAGCGCTGGATGATTCGTGATGCCAGTGATAAATTTCCAGAATTACTGAAATACTGCCAATAATCATCCTACATAAAGGAGCTGATTTTATGTCCAACTTCTCCTATCTCTCCACCCGACCCGAATATTCCCTCTTCGCCAATTCTGCCATCGAGGCCGAGAAAGTGTTCTCCACCTCCCCGGCAATGTGCGCGGTGGGATGCCGGAAGGCGTTGGAGCTGGCGGTGAAGTGGGTGTATGCGGCAGACAAAACCATCACGATGCCCTACAAGGACAACCTGCAATCCCTGCTGCATGAGCCGAGCTTCCGGTTCGCAGTGGACCGCAATGTGTGGAGCGTGCTGCCCAGCATCGTGAAGGCGGGCAATCTGGCGGTACATACGGGGCATAGTGTGTCGGCGGCGGATGCAGTGTTCAGCCTGCGGGGGCTGTTCGATTTCATCCAGTGGGTGGATTACTGCTACGGCACGGACTATGTGGAGCGCTCCTTTGATGAAACAGCCATCCCCGGCGAGAAAGTGGAGCTGGACGAAAAGAAGATCCGGGAGCAGGAAAGCCTGCTGACCCAGAAGGATGCCGAGCTGGAAGCGCTGCGCAAGCAGGTGGAGAGCCTTTCGGCGGCATACACAGCCAGCAAACAGCAGAACCAGCAGAGCCGCAGTTTTACCGCCGCAGACCTGACCGAGGCCGAAACTCGGCGGAAGATCATCGACATCGACCTCAAGGCCATGGGCTGGAAATTCACCGGGCCGGACGCCGATGTGCGCACCGAGTACGAAGTGGACAACATGAACGGCGTGCTGGGGCAGAAGGGCTATGCGGACTATGTGCTGATGGGCAAGGACGGCTTGCCGCTGGCGGTCATTGAAGCCAAGCGCAGCACCAAAGACCCCAACATCGGGCGCAAGCAGGCTCAGCTTTATGCAGACTGTCTGGAGCAGAAGTTTGGCCGCCGTCCGATGCTGTTTACCACCAACGGCTACACCACCTATTTCTGGGATGAGCAGAGCGGCCCGCAGCGTGCTGTGAGCGGGGTGTTCTGCAAGGACGACTTGCAGAAGCTGATGAACCGCCGCACCGAGAAAAAGCCGCTGGACACCATCGAAATTGACGATAAAATCACCGACCGCTACTATCAGAAAAACGCCATCCGGGCAGTCTGCGCCCATATTACGCAGGGCTTCCGGCGCAATCTGCTGGTCATGGCTACTGGCACGGGCAAGACCCGCACCGCATCCAGCCTGACCGATGTGCTGAGCCGGGGCGGTCATGTGACCAACGTGCTCTTTCTGGCGGACCGCACCGCGCTGGTCAAGCAGGCGAAGGACGACTTCAAAAAGTATCTGCCCGACCAGTCGCTGTGCAATCTGTGCTCCTCTAAGGACGATAAGGCCGCGCGCATCGTGTTTTCCACCTATCCCACCATGCTCAACGCCATCGACAACGCCAAGACCAAGGACGGCGTGCCGTTGTTTTCGCCCGCCCACTTTGACCTTATCATCGTGGACGAGAGCCACCGCAGCATTTTCAAGAAATACCGCGCCATTTTTGATTATTTCGATGCGATTCTGGTGGGGCTGACCGCCACCCCGAAAACCGACGTGGACCGCAACACCTACGACTTTTTCGAGATGGAGCACGGCATCCCCACCTACGCCTACGATTACGACACGGCGGTCTACACCGACCATGTGCTGGTGCCTTACTACAACTACGAGGTCAAGACGAAATTCACAGAAGAGGGCATCCACTACGACCAGCTTTCACCGGAGGATAAGGCCCGCTACGAGGACGATTTTGCCGAGGACGATACCCTGCCCACCTTCATCCCGTCCGAAAAGCTGAACAAGTTCATCTTCAACGCCAACACCGTGGACACGGTGCTGCAAGACCTGATGGAACGGGGCATCCAGACGGCAGGCGGCGACCGCATCGGCAAAACCATCATCTTTGCCCAGAACAAGCGCCACGCGGAGTTTATCCGGGAACGTTTTGGCAAGCTCTACCCGCAGCTGGAGACCCAGTACCCGGGATTCATCCAGCGGGTGGTCTGCGACGACGCCTATGCACAGTCCATCATTGACGACTTCAAACAGCCGGACAAGCCGCCGTTTATTGCGGTCTCGGTGGATATGATGGACACGGGCATCGATGTGCCGGAGTGCGTGAATCTGGTATTCTTCAAAAAAGTGCGCAGCAAAACGAAGTTCTGGCAGATGATAGGCCGTGGTACGCGGCTCTGCCCGTCCCTTGCCTGCGTGGATGCCATCGACGGCGAATATACGGGCAAACGGCGGTTTCTGATCTTCGACTACTGCGGCAACTTTGAATTTTTCCGTCAGAAACCCAACGGCTACGAGAGCGCGGACACCAAAAGCCTGTCCGAGAGCATTTTCTGCAAGCAGGTGCGCATTGCCGCCGCGCTGCAGGATGGAGCCTATGCGGACGAAAACTACCAGAACTGGCGCAAGATCTTAACGGAGACCTGCCGTGCCGAAGTGGGAGCGCTGAACCCGGAGCTGGTATCCGTGCGGCTGCACCGACAGGCCGTGGAACACTATCAGAAGCCGGAAGCCTTTGTCAGCCTGACCGAAACGGACAAGGGTACTCTGATGAAAGAGGTGGCACCGCTCATCTCGCTGGACGACAAAGATGAAGCCGCCAAGCGGTTCGATAACTTTGTGTATGGCTTGTTGCTCTGCGAACTGGAAGGTCTGCCGGGGCTGAGCCGCGCCCAGAAACAGCTGCGCAATACGGCGGCAATGCTGGAAGGGAAGGCTACCATCCCGCAGGTGCAGACAAAACTGCCCCTCATCCGGGAGGTGCAGACAGACGAATTTTTGACCTCGCATGATCTTCTCCGCTTTGAGGAAATGCGGCAGGAACTGCGGGAGCTTATCAAGTTTCTGGTGGACGGTGTAGAAGGGCAAAAGCCTGTCTACACGGCCCTTGCCGACCCGGTACTGGAACAGACCGAGGGAAAAACGCTGGATTCCGGCTACGATTTCGGCGAGTACCGGGAACGTGTGAACCGCTACATCATGGAGCACCGCAGCGATACGCTGGCTATCCACAAGCTGACCCAGAACATTCCGCTTTCCCGGGGCGACTATACCGAGCTGGAACATATCTTTACCTGTGAGCTGGGCAGCAAAGAGGACTATGCACGGGAGTTTCGGGATACACCCTTTGGTCTGCTGGTGCGTAAAGTGGCAAAGCTGGACCACGATGCTGCCATGCAGGCATTTTCCAAGTTCATCAACGACGAATCGCTGAATGCAAAGCAGATCGCGTTCGTGCAGAAGGTCATTCATTACATCGAGCAGAACGGTTATGTGGAAAGCAAAGCGGTGCTGATGAAACCACCCTTTGACCAACCCATCCTGTTTACCCGCCTGTTTGATGGCAAAACAGGGAGTGAACTGATGGATACGATCAATTCGGTGAAAGAGAATGCCACCCATGTGACTGCATAAAGTAGTGGAATGTACTGATAAAAACCGGTATAATTCAGGACTATCGAAAAATGAATATCCTGCAACGCAGGATGGCAAGTCAGGGAATTTTGAACGATACGCAAACGACTCTGGCTGATTACCTGATGAGCATCGCACAAATTTCCGTGGAGGATGCCGGAGTGATTTATATCGAGTTGAGCAGCATCCGCGGCAATTTTATGGCAAACATCATTCTGCGCATGATTGAAAATTATCACTTCCTGCCCGATATGGCGCAGAAACTGAAAAACAAACAAGCACTGGTGGAAAGCGTAATTGCAAATGAACAGCTGGAGCCTTCCATTACGTTGCCCACCAAAGATGTGTATGATGACCTTGTCAACAGCAAACTGGATATGATCGAAGGCTTCGTGCCGATCTCTGCCATCCGGTATGATGCTAAGATGCAGGAAGCAGAAAGACTTTAAGGGGAGTGCGACTTGTAGGATTGCTTTAAATTATCGAGTTAATCCGCAGGCTGAATAGATTCACTCAAATCGAATGAAAACGAAAAAATGCCCGCTCACCGTGGAGATCCGGCTCCATCGGTGGGCGGGCATATCCAATAAAACACCAGGATACCATTATGCTTTTCGTACTTCAGCTGGGATCTTGTTCTGGCTCAGATATCCCACAGGGAGGGCGCAGAGGTGGAAACTGCGGCGGCACCTGCGCGCATGGCGGCCATGACGTCGGCTTTGTCCCGCAGCAGGCCGCCTGCAATGACAGGCACCTGTGTGCGGGCGCTGATCTCGGCGATGACCCGGGGCATGATGCCGGGAAGGATCTCGACAAAATCCGGCTTGCCCTGCTCCAGCTGACCGGACAGGCTGGTCAGCGAGAGGGAATCCAGGATGAATGCCCGCTGGACGGTCAGCAGGCCGCGGTGGCGCGCCCGGCGGATCAGGGTCGGGCGGGTGGAGATGATGCCGTCCGGGTGGCACAGGGCGTTGAGGGAGTCCACCGCGATTTCCCGCGACGAAAGGCCGTCCACAAGGTCGATGTGAACCACGGCCAGTTTTCCGGCATCATGTATGCGGTGCACCAGACCGTCTACGGTGAGCAGGGTGCTCGCCAGCAGAAAAACGGCGCTGCAGGGCGAAGCCAGCGCAGCAGTCAGGGCTTCGTCCGTTTTCACAGCGGCGATCACCGGTTCGTCCAGCAGGGTTTCGGCAAGAGGATGCATTGGGTAAGACTCCTTTCGAGCCAGATTTACAGAGATAGGGAGCAATCAGAAGATACGGCCCTTTCAGAAAACTCTAAAAGGGCCGCACCATGCGTAAACCAAGTTTATAAAAAATTGAGGGGTTTGTAAAGAGGATTAAAGAGGCATTATTTATGTGCCTGCACGGCTGCATTATTTTTCTTCAGCAGTACAGCGCATGCTATGGTAACTACAAAGCCGATCGCGATCAGCGCGTAGACCAGAGCAGTGCCAGCGTACTGTGTTCCGGGGGTGTGCACGCGAATCTCGCAGATGCCCCACTCGCTGACAGCTGCAAGAACGCCGCAGAAGATGCCGCCAAGGTAGGGATTGCCTGTGTGCTGGTACAGGAGACGACAAATCAGGATCGCAACAAAGATGAAGCCGGGCAGCGCATACACTGCGGTTGCGGCAGAAGCCAGACCGCCGAACATCGGGTTCGAGCCGGTAGCCTTGAAGATGCCGTAAACGTAGCAGAGGATGAACAGAGTGGGAACCGATGCGATAAAGCTGATCAGAAGGTTAGAAAGCAGCTTGTTTTTGCCGAGCGCCGTGCTAAAGTTAAAACTGTTGACGCTGATGGACATGACAATGTAGTACACGAGATACATGGGTACAACAAGGAGCATACCCGGGATGCGGTTGGCTCCAAACTTCATAAAGCCCCAGTAAACGATCAGGAAGTTCACATCCACAAAATAGTCGACGGCAAAAACCATCAGGATCAGGGCAAAGACTGCAAGCAGGGCCGCGCCGATGGATTTGAGGAGTGCATGCCCGGAAATAGCGATGCCGGTATTCCGGAAGGAGAAACCGTGTTTTTTGCCGTAGGCCATGTACCACACCGTGCACAGAACAAGAGTCAGTGCGCCGCACAGCAGAGAGATCAGGCCGTGGTACGCAGGGTTGGCCGAGTGGAAAAGTGCATCACGGTAAGATGCCAGTCCCTGCTTGTTCAGGAATCGAATCATGAGGATGGACAGGACGGCACTGATGATCTGGATGCCCCAGAACCATGCAACTGCGTTCTTATCGCCAACTGGGCGAAGGTCCTGCTCGCCATTGTCGGCACACTGGAATGTCTTGACGGAGTTGACCAGCCAAACCATCAGAGACCCGGCAAACAGCAGCAGACCGGACAGGGCGATGATCTTGAAGATGTTCCAGATGGTATAGGTGTAGCTGCTGGCGCTCAGAGCAGTGCCAGTGGGCATAACACGGTTAAAGAAGGTCAACACACGGTTCATGACCAGCGGGGACCACCAACCAGCCATATGCGTCTCGTTAGAAACAAAGATCTGGCGGCTTCCGGTCTTTCCGCCGTAATCCTGCTCATAAACGGTCTCTGCCACGCGCTGTTCACTGGTGGTTGCGGGGTCGATACCGAAATACAGGAAGGACTGTGCACTGTTGTTGATCACATATTCTGCCGGGCTGGAAAGGTTGGCTGCATACTTGTTGGCGTCGTTGGAATAGGTACCGTTATCATTAGCTTTTTCCGAGAAGAAGAACTCGTCGTTCTTGTCTGCGAGAACTGCGACATCTCGGGCACCGTAAACATCGGTGTAGCCCTCGCTGTTACGCACGATGGGATCGCTGTGGATCAGGAAAATGGCCTTGACAACATTCAGACTGTCATTATCGCACTGCAGTGCTTCGCCAGCTGCCTTGCCACCGCGGGAGTAGCCCAGCAGCGAAACTCGGTCGGTATCAACGTAGGGCAGAGTCACGCCGTAGCGTACCGCATCATAAAGGCCGCGACCCTGGGTGAGCCATTCGGAGTCCGGCAGAGGTTCGCTTTCGCCCATGCCGTACATATCCACGCCGATCGCAACATAGCCGCGGCGGGCGAGCTCAATGCAGTAGTGCTGCATTTCTTCTTTGTTGTTGTTTCCGCCATGCTGTACAAAAATAGCGGGCGCAGGCGTTTCAGCGGTGGCGTTTTCCGGAATATAAACATCCATCGCAAGGGTATGACCGGATTCGGATTCAATGGTAACGTTCCGGATGGTCGTTTTGCCGGAGTTCGTCTGTAAAATGAAAGAACCGGCAATGCCTACGATGATGAGCGCGATGCTGACGATGAGACTGATCAGCGGCCTTGAAAGTTTTTTCTCGTTCATATGGGGGACCTCCTTTTTGAATCTGATTTTTCCGTAATAAAAATGGGGACACACTGCATCTGGACGATACAGTGCATCCCCATCTCACTTCTCTTGGGATGCTTCTAGTATAGCGTTTTGTAACAAAATGTCAATAGAAAATAAACAATTAAAAAATATTTTGTGCGTGAACCATAAAGTTGGGCGAAAACTATCAATGCTCTGCCCAGTCGCAGCTGCGGCCCACAGCCTTGTGCCAGCCGGAGAGCAGACGGGTGCGCTCAGCCTCGTCCATCTGCGGGGCAAAGGTCATGTTGCAGTGCCACAGGCTGCGGATCTCGTCCCGGTCCTTCCATACGCCGGTGGCAAGGCCCGCCAGATAGGCAGCGCCCAGAGCGGTCGTCTCCCGGATGGCAGGGCGCAGCACGGTCTTGTTCAGGATGTCGGCCTGGAACTGCATCAGGAACTGGTCACGGGAGGCGCCGCCGTCCACCTTCAGCGAGGTGATGGGCACGCCGGTGTCCTTTTCCATAGCAGCCACGAGGTCTGCGCTCTGGTAGGCGATGGATTCTTCCGCCGCGCGGATGATATGGTTCTGGGTGGTGCCGCGGGTGATGCCCACAATGGCACCGCGGGCGTACATATCCCAGTACGGTGCACCCAGACCAGTAAAGGCCGGCACAATGTAAATGCCGCCGTTATCCGGCACCTTCTGGGCGTAGTATTCCGCATCGCGGCTCTCCTGGATCATGCGCAGGCCGTCGCGCACCCACTGGATGACGGCACCGCCCACAAAGACGCTGCCCTCCAGCGCGTACTCCACCTTACCGTTCAGGCTGATGGCGATGGTAGAGATCAGGCCGTTCCGGCTGCGGCAGATGGTGTCGCCGGTGTTCATCAGCAAAAAGCAACCGGTGCCGTAGGTGTTCTTGGCCTCCCCCTTGCCAAAGCAGCTCTGTCCGAACAGCGCAGCCTGCTGGTCACCGGCAATGCCGGCCACCGGGATCTGCACACCGCACAGGTCGGTGGTGCCGTAGACCTCGCTGGAATCCGTCACGCGGGGCAGGATGCAGCGCGGGATATCCAGCGCTTTGAGCAGGGTGTCGTCCCAGTCCAGCGTGCGGATGTTATACAGCATGGTGCGGCTGGCGTTGGTGCGGTCGGTGACATGCACTCTGCCGCCGGTCAGCTTCCAGACCAGCCATGTGTCCACAGTGCCGAACAGGATCTCCCCTGCCTCGGCCCGCTCCCGCGCACCGGGCACATTGTCCAGGATCCACTTGATCTTCGTTGCGGAGAAATAGGCATCAGGCATCAGGCCGGTATTCTCCCGGATGTAGTCTGCCATGCCGGGCTGCTGCAGCAGTTCATCCACCAGCGGTGCCGTGCGGCGGCACTGCCAGACGATGGCATTGTAGATGGGGCGGCCGGTGGCCTTTTCCCACAGGATGGTGGTCTCCCGCTGGTTGGTGATGCCAATGGCGGCGATATCGTGGGCATCGACACCGCTTTGGGCCACCACCTCGTTCATGACTCCATACTGGGTGGACCAGATCTCCATGGGGTTGTGCTCCACCCAGCCCTGCTGCGGATAGATCTGCTCAAACTCGCGCTGCTGCACCGCAATGATATTCTGCTCATTGTCGAACAGGATGGCACGGCTGCTGGTGGTTCCCTGATCCAACGCCAGAACATATTTTGTACTCATGCTTTTGCTACCTCCGTATCGTTTCAGGAGTGTGTATCACAGATTTCGCGTCGCCACAACGTCCACGCCGGTGCCGCACACATCTGCCAGCACCACCTGCCCGGTGCGGACGGGGGCGTGCAGAGTGACGCGATCCAGCGCAGCCATGACCTCGGTCATCTTCTCTTTGGGCACGGCCTGCGCAGTCTTTACCGGGCAGCGCGGGTACAGCCCGCCCTCCACCCGCACCGTGCTGGTGATGATGCGGGTGGGATGGGTCAGCTCTTCCCTGCCGTAGGCGGCACCGTTGGGGCAGGCGTTTCCAGTTACATTATAATCATTTTCCGGGTCCACCTGCAAGTGGCAGCCGCAGGGACAGC
Source organism: Faecalibacterium sp. AF27-11BH (assembly GCF_003603005.1). NCBI lineage: Bacteria > Bacillati > Bacillota > Clostridia > Eubacteriales > Oscillospiraceae > Faecalibacterium > Faecalibacterium sp. AF27-11BH. Next base: position 65,964 of record NZ_QVGS01000004.1, on the reverse strand, counting down.
AGATGCAAATGACTTCTTTGATGCTGCTCATTCTGCAATAACCTCCTCTACCGCAACGGTCAGCGGGCCGTCTGCTTTTTCCAGCAGGACTTTGGGCAGGGCGATGTGTTCCATCTCGCCGGGAGCCATGCGCTGGCGCTTGAACCGGGCCAGCTGCCTGCCGCCGCAGGTCACGGTGATCTGGCTGGGGCCGTAGTTCTGCCGCACACGGAAGGAAATGTTCACGCTCCTGTCCACATCAGCGGGGCGCACCCGCTGCGGCACGGTGTAGCCCAAGCCATTGCCCGGGATAAGATCGAGTGCGGCGGCATCGGCGGCTTCGCCCTTCAAAACATAGGCCGCCGCAGAAGCACCGGCCAGGTCGCTTTCGCCCGAAACGAAGTCCACCAGATCATGCACATGCACCACATTGCCGCAGGCGAACACGCCGGGGATGCCGGTCTCCATATTCTCGTAGACCACTGCGCCCTTGGTGTGGGGGTCCATGGGGATGCCCGCCTGCCGGGTCAGCTCATTTTCCGGGATCAGGCCAACGCTGAGCAGGATGGTGTCCACATCAAATTCCATCTCGGTGCCCGGGATGGGGCGGCGGTTTTCGTCCACCTTGGCAACGGTGGCCTTTTCCACGCGGGCCTTGCCCTGAATATCCACGATGGTATGGGACAGATACAGGGGGATGTCGAAGTCCTGCAGGCACTGCACGATGTTGCGGGTCAGGCCGCCGGAATACGGCATGACCTCCACGCAGGCCAGTACTTTGGCACCTTCCAGCGTCATGCGGCGGGCCATGATCAGGCCGATGTCGCCGCTGCCGAGGATGAGCACCCGCTTGCCTACCAGATAGCCCTCCATGTTGACATAGCGCTGGGCCGCACCGGCGGTGTAGATACCGGCAGGGCGGCTGCCCGGAATGCCAATGGCACCGCGGGTGCGCTCCCGGCAGCCCATGCAGAGGATGATGCTTCTGGCTTCCAAAATCTGATAGCCCTTTTCCCGGCTGACGCAGTGGATCTTTTTGTCCGGGGTGACGTCCAGCACCATCGTGCCCAGCTCCACCCGGACACCGGTGGAGCGCAGCAGTTCAATGCAGCGGCCTGCGTATTCCGGGCCGGTGAGCTGCTCGCCAAAGCGGTGCAGGCCGAAGCCGTTGTGGATGCACTGGTTCAGGATGCCGCCCAGCTCGTTGTCGCGCTCTAAGATAAGGATATCGCGCAGACCATGCTGCCATGCGCTGTAAGCTGCGGCAAGGCCTGCAGGGCCGCCGCCGACGATGACCAGATCAATCATGGTGCTCTCCCTCCTGCTTGGTTTCGCACAGTAAGACGTTGGTGCCGGCCTTATCCTGCAGCACGTCCAGCGGACTGATGCCCAGCGTTTTGCTGATTAGCTCCAGCACCCGCGGCCCGCAAAAGCCGCCCTGACAGCGGCCCATACCGGCACCGCAGCGGCGCTTGACACCGTCAATGGTGGTGGCGGGGATCTCTTCGTGCAGAGCGTCCAGAATTTCGCCCTCGGTGATCGTCTCACAGCGGCAGATCACGCGGCCATAGGCGGGTTCCTTTGCAATGAGCCGGGCTTTTTCTTCGGGCGGAAGCTCCTTGAAGCGCACCCGGGTGCGGCCATCCTTGTAATCCGCCTTGGGGGCGGGCAGATCGCCGTGAGCTTCCAGAATTTTGACGGCTTCTCTGGCAACGGCCGGTGCACTGGAAAGGCCAGGCGATTTCATACCCGCCAGATCGATGAAGCCGGGTGCGCCTTCTGCTTCGCCGATAACGAAGTCGCCCGTGTCCACATTGGCACGGACGCCCGCAAAGTTGCGGATGGACTCGCTGAAGCGGATGTTCGGCACGCTGCGGCGCGCTGCGGCGCTGACGAAGGCCAGCCCGGCGGCGGTGCAGGCGGTATCGTCCCCTTCCACGGGGTCGGCGTTCGGGCCGACGATCAGGTTGCCGTGGACGGTGGGGGCCACCAGAACGCCCTTGCCGTTTTCGTTGGGGCACTGGAAGATGACGTGGTGCACACGGCTGCCCTCGGATTTATCCAGCAGGTAGTATTCGCCCCGGGTGGGCTGGATGGTAAATTTGTGGGGTGCGGCCATATCGTGCACGGCCTGCGCCGAGATGCCTGCCGCATTGATGATATAGCGCGTTTCCACAATTCCGGAGGGGGTGGTCAGCGCCCAGCCGCCGGCGGTCTTTTCGATGCGGGTCACAGGGCAGCTGCGGTGCAGCTCCACGCCGTTGCGCACGGCTACTTCTGCCATGGCCAGTGCAAACTCCCACGGGCTGACGATGGCGGCGCTGGGCGCATACAGCGCGCCAACGACAGTGGGGGCCAGATTCGGTTCCATGGCAAGCGTTTCCTCTGCGGAAAGCAGCCGGATGCCCGGCACGCCGTTGGCGATGCCGTTCTCATACAGTTTCTGCAGGTGGGGCAGCTCTTCCGGGCTGAGGGCCAGCACCAGACTGCCGCACTGCAGGTACGGCACATCCAGCCGGGCGCAGATCTCCTTGGCCAGTGCGGACCCCTCCACGTTGAGCCGCGCCATCCGGGTGCCCGGTTCGGGGTCGTAGCCAGCGTGCAGAATGGCACTGTTGGCCTTGGTGGTGCAGTCTGCCACGTCATTTTCAGCCTCGAAAATGGCGGTCTGCAGCGGGTAATGGGACAGCTCATAGGCGGCTGCCGCACCAATGACACCGCAGCCGATAATTGCTACATCCAGCATAAAAACCTCCTGATCGCTCCGTTTGCCGAATAAAAGAAAAAGAGCAGGACAAACAAAAGGGCCTTTCGACTCTCCCCTTGCTTGTTCTGCTCGATCCTCTGAACAAACTTTTATTGTCTTTATGATAATGCGATCTGCACAAGATGTCAAGCTTTTGTTGAAAATTTAAAGCTCATTTTTACCTGTGCGGCTTTTTCCTGCTCTTTGCGGGCGCGGAGGCTTTTGGCAGAGCACGGCCTGCTGCAGCATGGCCTGCAGCGCTGCGCCCGGCCACAAGGCCGGAGCCGAACGCCCAGTGCAGGTTAAAACCGCCGCAGCTGCCTGCGCAGTCCAGCGTTTCGCCCACAAAGTAAAGGCCCGGACAGCCCTTGAACTGGAAGTGCTGATCCACCTCCCGCAGGGCCAGCCCGCCGCCGGTGGTCTGGGCCTGCTTCCAGCTGCAGGGGGTCAGCCCCTCAAAGCGCCAGTGCTTGGCGGTGTGGGCCAGCTTCTGCCACTGTGCGGCGGTGAGCACGGCAGGCGCGTCGCTGTCCTGCAGCCCGGCGGCAGACCACACAGTACGGCCCAGCTTCTGGTTCAGCAGGCCCAGCCAGAAGTCAGCGGCGCTGCCCCCTGCCGTCTGGGCGGCGTGGGCCGCAAACAGGCTGGCAAGTGCGGTTTCGTCCACTGCCGGGAAGAGGTCCAGCTCCACAGCAGGAGCCTTGGGGCCGCGGCCCGGGGCCAGCAGGCCGGACAGCTGCATGATGCAGATGCCGGAAAGGCCGTAATCGGTGAACTGTACCTCGCCGTTCTCGTAGGCAAGCACACGGGCACCGTCCAGCAGGGATGCTGCTGCCTTGGCACGGATGCCAGCCAGCGCTTTGCGGGGCTTTGCGCACTGCAGGGCGGTCAGGCAGGGGTACAGCGGCTCCACCCTGCCGCCGCACTGGGCGGCGAACCGGGTGCCAAAGCCGTCGGTGCCGAACTGCGGCCCTGCCTCGCCGCCCATGGCGCAGATGACGGCATCGGCGCGCAGCGTTTCGGCAGAGCCCTCTGCCGTCTCGAACTGCACGGCGTAGCCGCTGCGGCTCTGGTTCAGGGTGCGCACGGTGCAGCCGGTGCGCAGCTGCACATGGTGCTGCGCAAGGTGGTGCTCCAGCAGGGCCAGCACGTCCGCCGCCTGATTGGAGTACGGATACACCCGGCCCGCCTCGTCGGTGCGGGTGTAAAGCCCCAGCGCACGGAACCAGCGCAGCGGGTCGGCGGTATTTACGGCATCCAGCAGCGGACGAAGTGCTGCCGGGTCGGCAGTGAAATACAGCTCCGGTGCAATGCCGGTGTTATCCAGATTGCAGCGGCCATTGCCGGTGGCAAGCAGCTTTTTGCCCGGCTTCGGGTTGCGCTCCAGCACAATGACCTGTGCAGCTGGGGCACTTTGTGCCGCCGCCAGCGCGGCTGCAAGACCGGCGGCACCGCCGCCCAGAATGAGGATGTTCGGCATCCGGACACCTGCCTTTCTCAGTAGAATTTTAGGATCTGTCTTCATAAGCGGGGTGCTGTGCTTATGAAAATGGCTTTTTGTATCATTGTAGCAGAACCCTGCCGGAAACGCAACGAAGAGGCAGCTTTCCGTGCAGGTCTTTTTGCGCGGGGGCAGCAGGTATAAATGGCCCGGTCTGACAGATACTAGTGCTGCAGGCATTTTTAAGGAAACGGAGGAGCAAAAACATGAAAGCAACAGGAATCGTGCGCCGCATCGACGAGCTGGGCCGGGTGGTGATCCCCAAGGAGATCCGCCGCACCCAGCGCATCCGCCGCGGCGACCCGCTGGAGATCTTCACCACGGGCGACGGCGAGGTGATCTTTAAAAAGTATTCGCCCATTGGCGAGATGAACGCAGTAGCGGCCCAGTATACCGAGGTGCTCAGCAAAAGCTTTGCGCTGACCGCACTGGTGGCCGACCGCGACCGCATCCTTACGGTGAGCGGCAGCGGCCGGCGGGAGCTGGCCGACCGCAGCATCAGCCAGCCGCTGGAAAAGCTGATGGATGGCCGCAGGCTGTACCAGAGCGAGGGCATTGCCGAAAAGTGCATCCTGCCCTGCGAAGGCTCGCCCCGAGCAGTGCTGTGTGCCGCACCCATCATTGCGGCGGGCGATGTGACCGGCGTGGTGGCCCTGCTGACCGAAGACCGCACGGCCACGCCGGATGCCGCCCAGCTCAAGGCCGTGAATGTGGCAGCGGCATTTCTGGCAAGGCAGATGGAAGAGTAAAGAACATGCCGGAGCGCTTTCCTTATAATAAGGAGGGCGCTTTCTTCGTTTATGACAGAATTATGAATCTTTTAAAACATTTTTCCAAGGGGCTTGACAGCACCGGAAAATTGGCTATAATGGTCTTAGCACTCAGGAACAAGGAGTGCTAAACAAACAAAGCGAACGCAAAAAGGAGGCAGGCGCTATGACGATGGATGCACGCAAGCAGCGAGTCTTGCAGGCGATCGTGGCGCTGTATGGTCTCGAAGGCGAGCCCGTTGGCAGCAGCGTGCTGGCAAACTACTTTGACATGGCAGTTTCCAGCGCAACGCTTCGCAATGAGATGGCGGCGCTGACAAAGCTGGGCCTGCTGGAGCAGCCCCACACCAGCGCGGGCCGTGTGCCCAGTGCCAAGGGCTACCGTTACTACCTTGATAATCTGCTGACCGACGATCAGCCGCTGGATCGTGTGAGCCGCGCCCGGGTGGATGCGGTGTTCGCAAGCCTCGACCATGAGCCGGAAAAGCTGGCCGCAGGTGCCGCCAAGGCGCTGGCCGCCATCAGCGGCTGCACCGCCGCCATCAGCACCCCGTGCGCCGAAGACCTGTGCATCGCCCACTATGAAGTGGTTCAGGTGGGCCGCAGCGCAGCGGCTGTGCTGGCCGTTACCACGGCCGGTTACGTTCGTACCCGTGTGGCACGGGTGCGCACCGGTCTTTCCCGCGAGAATGCGGCAGCACTTGCCGCACTGCTGAACCGCAACCTTACCTTTGTAGCGCCGGTGGATCTTTCCACCCGGCTGCTGGCAGAGCTGTGCAGCCAGATCGACCCGGAGCTGGTGCCCGTTATCAGTGCAGCGGCTGCCATCCTGCAGGATTCCGTCAAGCCCCACGTATTTCTGGGCGGCGAGCAGTATCTGCTGGACTGGCCCCAGCTGGACGGCAAGGTGGGCGACATCCTCACACTGCTGAACGACGAGGAGCAGGCCGCTGGCCTGATCGCACCTCCGGCAGAACGCAGTGAGAGCGTGCTGCTGGGCGAGGATCTGGAACCGCAGATCCCGGGTCTGTGCATCGTGAGCGACCGGTATCTGGTGGGCGGAGGCCTGTGGGGCTCCATTGCATTGATCGGCCCCACCCGGATGCCCTTCCAGAAGCTGATGCCGCTGCTGCATTACTTTGCAGACCAGCTGGGCGAGGGCATGAGCGGCAAACGAAAAGACACCCCACAGGCTGCCGTACCCCGGCGGACTGCGATCTATAAGGAGGATCTGGAATGAGCGAAGAAGCAAAAAAGACGGCTCCGGCTCAGGAAGCGGAGCAGCCCGAAACGGCTCCCGAGGAAAAGGCCCAGCAGGCAGCACCCGAACAGGAACCTGCTGCCGAAGCTGCCGACCCGAAGGATGACAAGAAGAAGGATGGCGGCTGGTTCAACAAGAAGGCCCGCGAGCTGGAAGCCGTAAAGGCAAAGCTGGACGCGGCCGAAGCCAACGCTGCACAGGCCAAAGACCAGCTGCTGCGCATGGCAGCGGAGTACGAGAACTACCGCAAGCGCTCCACCCGCGAAGCCGACCAGAAGTTCAACGATGGCATTTCCTTTGCGGTGAACCAGATCATTCCCATTCTGGATACGCTGGAGATGGCAGCCAACGCCCCCACCACCGACGAGAACTACAAAAAGGGCGTGACCATGACGCTGGACAAGGCCGCCAAGGCGCTGGATGCCCTCCATGTGGAGGAGATCGAGGCGCTGGGCAAGCCCTTTGATCCCAACTTCATGAATGCAGTGCAGCAGATCCCCGCCCCGGACGGACAGGAGAGCGGCACCGTCATCACGGTCTACCAGAAGGGCTACAAGCTGGGCGATAAGATCGTCCGCCATGCGACCGTTGTAGTGGCCGAATAACAAAGCAGAAACCCGAAAGGGTTTTGAATATAACATCCGCTTACAAACATTTGAGCATCACATAAACAATAAGATTTGTTCTTTCGAGAGGAGTTTTCATTATGAGTAAGATCATTGGTATCGACCTTGGTACTACCAACAGCTGCGTGGCTGTCATGGAGGGCGGCGAGCCCGTTGTTATCGCAAACTCTGAGGGTGCACGCACCACCCCGTCTGTGGTCGGCTTTACCAAGACCGGCGATCGTCTGGTGGGTCAGGTCGCAAAGCGTCAGGCCATCACCAACCCTGAGAACACCGTTGCTTCCATCAAGCGCTTCATGGGCACCGACCACAAGGTGACCCTGAACGGCAAGGAGTACACTCCCCAGCAGGTCAGCGCTATGATCCTGCAGAAGCTGAAGGCTGATGCCGAGGCTTATCTGGGCGAGCCTGTTACCGAGGCTGTCATTACCGTTCCTGCATACTTCAACGACAGCCAGCGTCAGGCTACCAAGGACGCAGGCACCATTGCAGGCCTGAACGTCAAGCGTATCATCAACGAGCCTACTGCCGCTTCTCTGGCATATGGCATCGATAAGGAAGAAGACCAGAAGATCATGGTCTACGATCTGGGCGGCGGTACCTTCGATGTGTCCATCATCGAGATGGGCGACGGCGTTACCGAGGTCCTGGCCACCAACGGTGATACCCATCTGGGCGGCGATGACTTCGATGAGCGCATCATCAACTGGATGGCAGATGCCTTCCAGACCGAGAACGGCATCGACCTGCGCAAGGACAAGATGGCTGCGCAGCGTTTGAAGGAAGCTGCCGAGAAGGCAAAGATCGAGCTGTCCAGCGCAATGAGCAGCCAGATCAACCTGCCCTTCATCACTGCCGATGCTACCGGCCCCAAGCACTTGGATATGACCCTGACCCGCGCAAAGTTCAATGAGCTGACCGCTGATCTGGTCGATCGCACCATGGGCCCCGTCCGCAAGGCTCTGCAGGATGCAGGCCTGCGTCCCTCTGACCTGAAGAAGGTTCTGATGGTCGGTGGTTCCACCCGTATCCCCGCTGTCTACGATGCAGTCAAGAAGGAACTGAACTGCGAGCCCTTCAAGGGCATCAACCCCGATGAGTGCGTGGCTGTGGGCGCTGCTATTCAGGGCGGCGTGCTGCAGGGCGATGTGAAGGGCCTGCTGCTGCTGGATGTCACCCCGCTGAGCCTGGGCATTGAAACTCTGGGCGGCGTGTGCACCAAGATCATCGACCGCAATACCACCATCCCCACCCACAAGAGTCAGGTGTTCTCCACCGCTGCAGACAACCAGCCCTCTGTTGAGGTCAACGTTCTGCAGGGCGAGCGTGAGTTCGCACGCGACAACAAGAGCCTGGGTGTCTTCCATCTGGACGGCATCGCTCCGGCTCCCCGTGGTGTGCCTCAGATCGAAGTTACCTTCGATATCGATGCAAACGGCATCGTGAAGGTCAGCGCAAAGGATCTGGGCACCGGCAAGGAGCAGAACATCACCATTACCGCTTCTACCAACATGTCCAAGGAGGACATCGACAAGGCTGTGAAGGAAGCTGAGCAGTTTGCTGCCGACGATAAGAAGAAGCGTGAAGAGGTCGATATCCGCAACGGTGCCGACCAGATGGTGTTCCAGACCGAGAAGATGCTGAAGGAGAACGGCGACAAGCTGCCCGCCGACGTGAAGAGCGAGGCCGAGAGCAAGCTGGCCGACCTGAAGACCGCTGTTCAGTCCGGCAACGTGGACGACATCAAGGCAAAGCAGGAAGCCCTGAGCCAGGTGTTCGAGAAGATGTATCAGGCAGCCGCTGCCGCACAGCAGGCCGCCGGTGCACAGCCCGGCCCCGACGCAGGTGCAAACAACCAGCAGAAGCCGGGTGATGACGGCGTTGTGGATGCCGACTTCAAGGAAGTCTGATAAAAAACACAGCAGTGTGTGCCCGGCCAAACCGGCGGACGCACGCGTGGAATAGCAAAAGCCGCTCCGGTTTTGCCGGAGCGGCTCTTGCTGGTTATAGAGCGAGGAACCAACCGGGGCGTTTCCCGGATCAAACGTTCCCGGAGAGGTGAGTGGATATGGCACAGGAAAAGCGTGATTACTACGAAGTGCTGGGGGTATCCAAGACTGCGACCGATGCCGAGATCAAAAAGGCATACCGCAAGCTTGCAATGAAATACCACCCGGACTATAACCCCGGCGATAAGAACGCCGAGGAAAAGTTCAAGGAAGTAAACGAAGCAAACGAGGTGCTTTCGGACCCGAAGAAGCGCCAGCTGTACGACCAGTACGGCTTTGCAGGTGTTGACCCTGCCTATGCAGCACAGAACGGCGGCGGCCCCGGTGCGGGCGGCTTTGGCGGTTTTGGCGGCGACGGCGTGGATCTGGGCGACATTTTCGGCGATATCTTTGGCGGCGGCTTCGGCGGCTTTGGCGGTTCGTCCCGTCAGGCGAACCCCAACGCACCGCGCAAGGGTCAGGATATCCGCGTGCGCATCACCCTGAGCTTTGACGAGGCCGTGCACGGCTGCAAGAAGAACATCACCATCACCCGCCAGCAGGAGTGCACCGAGTGCCACGGCAGCGGCTGTGCTGCCGGTTCCAGCCCCGAGACCTGCCCGGACTGCGGCGGCCGCGGCTTCGTGATCCGTCAGCAGCGCACCCCCTTTGGCGTGATGCAGACCCAGCAGCCCTGCTCCCGCTGTGGCGGCAAGGGCAAGCTGGTCAAGAATCCCTGCAAGGTCTGCCATGGCAGCGGCAAGGTGGCTGCTAAAAAGACGCTGGAGGTGTCCATCCCCATGGGCATCGACGACGACCAGAGCTTTGCACTGCGCGGCATGGGCGATGCCGGTGCAAACGGCGGTCCCTCCGGTGATGTGATCGTCATGGTCACGGTGCGCCCCAGCGAGGTGTTCCAGCGCGACGGCTACGATGTGTGGGTCACCGTGCCCATCACTTACAGTCAGGCCGTGCTGGGCGACACCGTGCAGGTGCCCTCCATTGACGGCAAGGTGGAGTACACCGTGCCCGAGGGCACCCAGAGCGGCACCACCTTCCGCCTGCGCGGCAAGGGCATCCAGTACCTGAATGGCCGCGGCCGCGGTGATATGTACGTCAAGTGCGAGGTGGAGATCCCCAAGAAGCTGAACAAGACCCAGCGGGAGGCCCTGAAGAAGTTCGAGGGCACCCTGAAAGAAGAAAACTACGAAAAGCGCAAGGGCTTCTTCAAAAAGCTGAAGGACATGTTCAACAACTGAGACTGAAAACCGCATAACATAAAAAGCGGCGGCACTTCCCAAACGGGAGGTGCCGCCGCTTTTGCTTTTTCAGAACAGAGACCGGGACTTAGTTGCCGAAGATCAACAGGGCGTTGGGCACAAGGCCGATGATGGTTGCGCAGGAACCAATGAACCAGAAGCTGCAGCCGATGTCATGGATGGTGTTCGTGGGGCTTTTTTCAGCATGGGCAACCAGAGCGTTCATGCCGTTTTCCACCCAGTTGGAGTTGATATTTGCCTTGCGGTAATCGTGGATGGCAGAAACAGCCTTGTACCAGCCGTACAGCGGGAACCATGCCATGGCGGCTTCCACAACACCTACGCCGCCCTCGGTGTAGGTCATTTCTTCGCAGGACAAAACATTGTATGCAGCAGGATAAGTAATGGCGTTCGTCATAAAGCAAAACTCCTTTTTTAGGTTTGATAAAAAAAGCGGCGGCTCTTCCGTTGAAGAGCCGCCGCAAAAAGCCCTTTGGTGTACTCCTGAAAATTAGAAGTAGATGATGCCCAGAGACATAACGGCAGAAAGGCCAAAGCTGCTGATGGTCGATGCAGCATTCCAGAAGATCATGCCGGCATGGTAGAAGGTGTTGGTCACATTGCCCTTGCAGTCGGCTTTGATATCGCTCCAGACGTTGGATGCCCAGTTGTCGTGATCCTTCTTGCGTGCTTCACGGCAGGTGTTGATGCCGATAACCGTAGCGTAGCCGGGCCACAGCCATGCAGCGACAGCCTGACCGACGGTAGCACCGCCTTCGGTGTAGGTCATTTCTTCGCAGGAAAGAACGTTGTAGGAAGCAGGCATCATGATTTTGTTTTCCATAATAACACTCCTTTGAATCAAAGCTATCCAGACAGTGCAAGATCGCACTGTTTAAAACCCAAAAATAAACCGGGATATGCGCTTGGAGATCGTTCTCATAAAGCAGGGCGCGCCGCCGCATGACGCGAGTAGTTGCTTGCAGGAAAAGGAAAGCAGTGCTGTTCTCTGCAGGCAAAAGACCGTTCAGACGGTATACAGTGCTCAGGCAGCCGATTTCTTATTTCTGCTTGATGAAAAGCCCGCGGCCCTCTCTGGCGGAAAAGGCCGCGGGTAAAGGGGTCTTTGGTCTCTCCGGACGGATCTTATGAGCAGGGTCAGAGCAGGACGATGGCAGCATTGACCAGAAAACCAACGCCGGTAGCGCTGGTCGCGGTGACCCAGACGATGCGTCCCAGATCACGCAGCATGTTCTGCGCACTGGAATCCATATCGCGGCTCAGAGCATCCAGACCGGTATCCAGCCAGTCGTTGGGGTGGCTCTTGCGGTAGTTGCGCATGGCGGTAACACCCATGTACCAGCCAATGGGCGGAATCCAGTTCAGCAGAGCTTCCGTAAAGGTAGCACCGCCCTCGGTGTAGGTCATCTCTTCGCAGGAAAGAACGTTGTAGGAAGCAGGCATCATGATCTTGTTTTCCATAATAACACTCCTTTGAATCAAAGATCGTATCAGCACATTCTATGCACTGTTCACACCAGATCGAACCATCGATGAAGAACAACTGCTCTATATCGCCATTGTACAACACCCGTTGATTTTTTGCAAGGGGTGAATGGGCAGAGTGCGCAAAAACTGGAGAGACTTCCGAAAAGAACTAGAAAAATTTGTGAAAAAAGACTGCAATAATTTGACATAAAACAACAGCGCCCTTTCCTTTGCGGAAAAGGCGCTGCCATGTTTACCCGGCCACACCGGCACGGTAGAGGTACGGGTCGCTCTTGAAGCTGTCAAAACTGTAGAGCACCAGGATCTGGTCATAATCGTTATCCGCGATCAGCTGATCCAGACCGTAGTTGTAGTTGCGGAAGTCCACCACATCGATCTGGGCGTAGTTTGCCGTCAGATACGGTGCAAAGCAGTTGGCGTAGCTGTCCTTGATCACCAGAATGCGCCCGGTGCCGTCGCCCTCAATGCGGCTCAGGCCGTTGTTGCCATGCAGGAACATGGCGTACTTATCGTACACGTTCAGCTTGTCCGTGTCGTACAGGCCGGTGGTCTGGCCGTCTGCGGGCTGGCCTGCAGCGGTGACATTATAGATGGTCAGGCTGTTCGGCAGGTCGTAGTAGGTGATAGTATCCGGCACGGCATTCCATGTGCGGGCCTTGGAGTAGTGGGTGCCGTAGAAATTTTCGGCGGTCAGAGCCGTGTGCGCGGCGGGGTCGAAGGGGGTCAGGCTCAGCGTACCGCACAGCTGCTGGTAGGCGTAATAAGCGCCAAGGCTCGTCCAGTGATGGTCGGTGCGGTAGTAGATATATTCGTCCTTGTGTTCGGCAAGGGTCTGCCGCACATCCACAAAGCGCCCTCCGGCGGCCTGTACGGCGGCGGAAAGCTGGTCGAGATAGGCATCCTCGTCCAGCAGCGGCGCGTTTGCAGGCACGTTTTCCGGGTAAATGACCGATGCTGCCGGGGCCAGCAGTACATCCACCTTACCCGGGTGGCGCTGGCACAGTGCTTCCACGGCGGCGGTGTTCTTGGGCAGGGTGCGGTTCTCGCTGTCCAGCAGGCCGAAGGTGCGGGGGAACATCATGTGCTCTTTGCCCAGCAGGATGCCGCCGTTCTGCTCCTTCTGCAGCAGGGTGGTCTCCACTACGCTCTGCAGGCTGATCCACTCATCGCGGCCGAACACCTGATCCTTCACGTACTTTGTGTAGGCGGTAAAGTAGCTGTTCAGCCCCTTGGCGGAAAGCTGGGTCAGCGCCGGGCGCTGGGAAAGGGTGGTGTTTTCCATCTCGCTGTAGGCGCGGTCCGGTGTAATAAGGTCCAGTGCGAACAGACCAAGAAAGAACAGGCTGAACACCACCAGCACCGGGTAGTGCAGGAGCGAGGAAGATTTTTTGGAATGCTTGTCCATCTTCACGCCTCCTTAAAAGTTGAAATAGAGGAACGGGCTGTTGGTGCTGCCCACCACATAGGCGGTGGAGACCACCAGCAGCGCCAGAATGGCGGCACAGCGGGTGACGGCATTCTTTTTGAGCAGGTTCCAAATCTTTTCAATGAACGGGGTGCAGCAGAGGATGCTGACCACCAGCAGCACACCGTAGTTGCGCAGGAAGTACAGCGGCGAAACACCGCCGGAAGGAACGAACAGCTTGTGGAACAGCAGACCGAAGCTTACGCCCGTATCGTTGCCCACGAACATGGCCCAGCCCACCACCACGAGGAACAGGGTGTAGATGTGGGGCCACACTCTGCCCTTTTGCAGGTGGGGCAGCAGGAACAGCTTTTCTACAGCCAGCAGCACAAAGTAGTACAGGCCCCAGCAGATAAAGTTCCAGTTCGCGCCGTGCCAGATGCCGGTGAGCAGCTCCACCACGAACAGGTTGAAGATCTGGCGCTTCAGGCCCTTGCGGTTGCCGCCGAGAGGGATATACACATACTCCCGGAACCAGCCGGAAAGGGTCATGTGCCAGCGCCGCCAGAACTCGGTGATGGATGCGGAGATATAAGGGTAGTTGAAGTTTGCGGGGAAGTCGAAGCCCAGCATCTTGCCCATGCCAATGCCCATCATGGAGTAGCCGGAAAAGTCAAAGTAGAGCTGCAGGCTGTAGGCGATGATGCCCAGCCACACCAGCGGGGTGGATGCATTGGCAAGGCCCACAAAGGTGGTGGAAGGGCTGTCCGCAACGCCGATGATGTCTGTCCACAAAGCACCGATGGCATCCGCCAGCAGCACCTTTTTGGCAAGGCCAAAGGTGAACAGGGTCATGCCCTCTTCGATCTGCTGCAGGCTGTAGCGGTGCCGGTATACGTGCAGCTGGTTCGAGACATCGCGGTATTTCACGATGGGGCCGGCGATCAGCTGAGGGAACATGACCACATAGGCACCAAAGTCGATGATATTACGCTCTGCCTTTACATCCCGGCGGTAAACATCGATGGAGTAGGAAAGGGTCTGGAAGGTGTAAAAGCTGATGCCCAGCGGCAGAGTGCCAATGCCCTGGATCTCGGCAAAGGCGGTGCCCAGCAGGGCGTTTGCGCTGCGCAGCACAAAGTTTGCGTATTTGAAGTAGAACAGCATCCCAAGGCTGCCAATGAGGGCCACCAGCAGAAATGTCCTGCGCAGGGCCGGCTTTTGGTCGAAGTGCTCGATGCACAGGCCGCTGATGTAGTTGATGAGGATGAGGGCCACCATGACCGGGAAAAACCGTACCTCGCCCCAGCAGTAGAACACCAGACTGCAGAGGAACAGCACGGTGTTCTTGAGCTTTGCGGGCGCAAGGTAATACAGCGCCAGCGTGATGGGCAGAAACCGGAACAGAAAGATGATGGTGCTGAAAACCAAAGCGTCAGCCTCCTTTTAGCCGAAAAAAGCCGATGCCGCAAATGGCACCGGCCTTGGGTGGATCCAGATTCAGTCTGCCAGTGCGCTGTCCACGGCGCTGTCCAGATCGGCAGTGCACTCGTTGGATGCGATCACCATGACAATGGTGTTGCCCTTGAAGGCGATAACAGCGTTCTCCACGTTATCCTGCGCCTGAGCAAACTCGGCGTAGTTGCCGTAGAAGGCCACCTGATCCTGCTGGTAGGAAGCCAGCTGGTTGGCTACGTCCTCGGCCTTGCCGTCGGCAGCTTCGAGCACCAGCACCAGACCGGCATCGCCGTTGTCGTTGCTCTTCACGCCCTTGTAGCTCACCACATCATCTGCCTGCAGACCGAAATCGTACTCAATGTTCATGGCTGCGATCTCGAACTGGTTGGAGATGGGGTCGGCTTCCAGCAGAGCATTGAAAACACCGTCCAGTGCATCAGAGCCGTTCTCGGCAGCATTGTCCACAACAGCGGATGCGGCGGCGCTGGAAGCGGGAGATTCCGCAGCAGCGGTGGAAACGGAGGAGGGAGCGGCCGAAGAGCTGGCGGAACCGCCGCAGCCAGTAAGAGCGACAGCAGCCAGCGCGCCGGTGAGAGCAATTGTAAAGATTTTTGTGCGATTTATCATAAAATATTCCTTCTTTTGTTCAAAACATTTTTGCAGCTGCCCAAAGCGGTCCTGCATCAGGGCAGACTATTGTTATCTTACCATAACTGTGTGCAAAATGCAACGAAAAGCCCCTCGGTTTTACGGATTTTTAACCGGTGATCTTCTCCCCTGCAGCAAGCTTCTGCAGCACGGCAACGGCATCCTCAAAGCACAGGCCGCTCTGCTGGATCAGGGCCGCATTTTCCGGCCCCACATAGCGCCAGTGCCACGGCTCGTAGGTGATCTCGGTAACGGCTTCTGCGTTTTTGGGGTACCGCAGGATGAAGCCGTATTCCACGGCATGGGCGCTCAGCCAGCGGAAGGCCTCGGTGTTTTCAAAGCCCTCGGTCAGGTCGGTGTGCTCCGGGCTGTTCAGGTCGGCAGCAAGGCCGCAGTTGTGTTCCGAGTAGCCCGGCGGGTTCACGATATTTGCCGCCTGCTTTTTCGCTTCGGCTTCGCTCAGGCCCTTATTGCGGAAATACTGGGTCTTTTGGTCGTAGAGGTTCTTCTGGTAGTCCACGCTGCGGTAGCCGCTCTGCATCCAGATGGTCACGCCGTCCTTTGCGGCGGCGGCCTGCATGGCGAGGAACGCATCGGCGGCTTCGGTCTGCAGGGTCTTGTTCACAGCGGTGGCCGAGCCGCACGCCTTGGTGGTAAAGGTATGATCGTCCGGCATTTTGTTCGTGTGGTTCACCAGCACCATGCGGGGATCATCCAGAATGGCCTGCGCCTGCCGGGCGGTCAGCAGACTGCTTTCTGCCTCTGATGCTGCCGAGGCGCTGGACGTGGAAGTTGCCGAGGCGGCAGGCACAGCGGAACGGCTGTGCAGCACGAACGAGGCCCCGCCCACGGCAATGCAGGCCACGACGGTAACGGTGAGCACGCGCCGCACGGCGGGCCGCAGATGGCGGCGGTGATGAGGATGGACAGACGGATTCATCTGGAATACCTTCTTTCCGGTGGATGTGCATAGAGTTTGCTTCCTATGGGCAAGCTATGCCCGGAGGGGAAACAATATGAAAATGACAGCACAGGAATATGCGCGCCGGGTGCGGCGCATCGGGCCGCACTCGCCCTTGGGGCTGGACTGCCTGTGGGCTTTTGGCGTGGGCGGCGGCATCTGCCTGCTGGGCGAAGTGCTGCGCCAGAGCTATCTTGCCATGGGCGTGGAAGCCGACCTTGCCGGCACCCTGACCAGCTGCAGCCTGATCGTGCTCTCAGCGGTGCTTACCACGCTGGGCTGGTACCAGAAGCTGGCCGCAAAGGCCGGGGCCGGGTCGCTGGTGCCCATCACAGGCTTTGCCAATGCAGTGGTCAGCGCGGCCATCGAGTTCAAGGCCGAGGGCCGGGTGCTGGGTACCGGGGCCAAGATGTTCACCATTGCCGGGCCGGTGATCGTGTACGGCACGCTGGCGGCGGTGGTGTACGGCGCGGTGCTGTGGGTGCTGGGCATGGCGGGTGTGCCTGTGCTGTCATAAACACGGGCAAGTGTGCCGTAAGATTGCAGCATGATGTTATTATACAACATTTTATGGAACGTTTTTCATCTATTTTCCACGAAGGAGAAATTTTGCCTATGACGGTCCGGTGCGGGGATACCCTGCTGTTCCAGACACTGCCGGTGATCGCTGCGGGTGCAGCGGTGGGCGGCAAAAAAGAGAGCGAAGGCCCGCTGGCGGCAGAGTTCGACGAGCTGAGCGCAGACAACCGCTTTGGCCAGTCCAACTGGGAAGCTGCGGAAAAATACCTGCAGCTGCGCGCCGCGCGGCTGTGCCTGCAAAAGGCGGCGCTTCCGCAGGAAAAGGTGCAGCTGGCCCTTGCCGGGGATCTGCAGGCCCAGTGCACGGCATCCAGCTATGCCATGCGGGAGCTGGGCGTGCCCTTTGCCGGGTTGTTCGGGGCCTGCAGCACCATGGCCGAGGGCCTTGCGCTGGGTGCTGTTCTGTGCGAGGGCGGTGCTGTGCGCAATCTGCTGGCCATGGCTTCCAGCCACTTCTGCGCGGCAGAGCGGCAGTTCCGCACGCCGCTGAGCTACGGCGCGGTGCGCACGCCTACGGCCCAGTGGACTGCCACCGCTGCCGGATGCTGCCTTTTGCAGCCGCAGGGCGAAGGCGTTGGCATTGCCGCTGCCACCTTTGGCCGTGTGCAGGATTATCAGGTAAAGGACATCAACAATATGGGGGCTGCCATGGCCCCGGCAGCGGCTTCCACCCTGCTGCACTATTTTAAGGATACCGGCACCGAACCGCAGGAGTTCGACTGCATCTATACCGGCGACCTTGGGCAGGTTGGCAGTCAGCTGCTGCGGGAGCTGCTGGCCGCAGAAGGCTTGCTGATCAAAAACCATGTGGACTGCGGGTGCATCCTGTTCGACGCAAACGAGCAGAGCGTAAAGAGCGGCGGCTCCGGCCCGGGCTGCTGCGCGGCGGTGCTGTGCGGGCACATCCTGCCGCGCCTGCGCCGGGGCAGCCAGAAGCGGGTGCTGTTCACAGCCACCGGGGCCCTGATGAGCCAGACCACCTTTTTGCAGAAGGAGACCATCCCGGCGGTGGCGCATCTGGTGGAGCTGCGTGCGCCGGAAAAGGAGAAGTAAGATGAACTATTTCTGGGCTTTCTGTGTGGGCGGGGCCATCTGCGTGGCGGGACAGCTGCTCATCGACCTGACCGGCCTGACCCCGGCCCGCATCCTGACTGGATATGTGGTGGCGGGCGTGGTGCTTTCGGCCATTGGGTGGTATGCCCCGCTGGCCGAGTTTGCCGGGTGCGGGGCCACGGTTCCCCTGCTGGGCTTCGGCCATCTGCTGGCAAAGGGCGTGCGCACCGCGCTGCAGGAAGAAGGTGCTGTGGGCATCCTCACCGGCGGGCTGACCGCCGCTGCGGCCGGTGTTACCACCAGCCTTGTGTGCGGCGTGGTGTGCAGCTGGGTGGGCAAAAGTCACGACCAGAACTGAAGAAGAAATACACCAGAACATTGTCACTTTGTCCGCCACCCTTCGCCCTGTTTTTCCACCGCACTGCGGTAAACTGTGCAAAACAGGAGGTGATGCGGATGAAGCACCGCTGGACGACCCTTTTGTGGGAGCTTTGGGCTGCACAGGCCTTGTGCGCGGTGGCAGCCCTGCCGCCGGGCAGTGCGTTCCATACATGCCCGGCACTGGCGCTGCCGGGGCTGGCCCTTGCGGCGGCGGTGCCCACGGCATGGGCTGCGTGGGCGCTGCTGGCCGAGCCGCCCGACGGCCTGCCGCCGGAGCAGCTTCTGGAGCAGGCACCGGGGTTCGATTTTGCCACCCTGTGCGATTTTGAGCGGCCTGCTGCCGTGCCCTGAAAAGCGGGCAAAACAAAAACCCCTGTGCCGGGAACCCGGTACAGAGGTTTTGTTCGTCAATCAGAAAGCGATCAAGCGTTCTTGTTAGCACGCTTTGCCATACGGCTGATCTTGCGGCTGGCGGTGTTCTTTTTGATGACACCCTTAGCGCGAGCCTTGTCGATCGCGGAAACAGCAGCCAGGACGGTTGCGTCCTTGTCAGCGGCATTCGCATCGATGGCAGCGTCTGCCTTCTTGACGACTGTTTTCAGGTTGGTCTTAATGGCCTTGTTGTGAGCCTGCTCTGCAGCAGCCTGCACGACGCGGTCCTTCTGAGATTTGATGTTAGGCATTCGTTCCACCTCCTTGGCTACCTATAACAGCGCACCCTATGATACCATATTTCGCGTACCAGCGCAAGCGTTTTTTTGATTTTTGTTTAGAAAAGTTTTATTTTTTCCATACTTTCTGCGTGCAGAGGGGGCATTTGGCCCCAAAACAGGCAGGAGGAGCAGAAAAATGCGTTTTACCGATATGGCAGACGAGATGTTTGGCGCGGCACAGGGGGCGCTGCCTGCCGGGGTAAGGCTTGCCACAGCAAAGCGCGGCGGGGTCACAATAACGCGGGTGGAGATCGCGCGCGAAGGGATGGCGAAGCCCCGCGGACGGTATGTCACGCTGGAAATGCCCAGCGTCAGCGTGCTGGACGAGCGGGACGCTGCGGTGATCGAGACCTGTGCGGCAGAACTGCGCGCCCTGCTGCCGCCGGAAGGGCCGGTGCTGGTGCTGGGCATCGGGAACCGGCGGGTCACGGCGGATGCCCTCGGCCCGCGCACGGCGCAGAAGATTTTAGTCACCATGGGGCCGCAGCACACGCTGCCGGTAAAAGGCATCCGGCCGGTGGCCGCCATTGCGCCGGGGGTGTCGGCCTCCACCGGGCTGACTCTGCGCCAGCTGGCCGGGGCCATGGTGGAAGCGGTGCGGCCGGCGGCCCTGATCTGCGTGGACAGCCTTTGCAGTGCCGAGGGTGCGCGGCTGGGCCGCAGCGTGCAGTTCTCCGACACCGGGCTGTACCCGGCGCAGGCGGATCATGCAAAGCATCTGGACGCGGCAGCGCTGGGCGTGCCGGTGATCGCGGCGGGCATCCCCACCTTGATGGATTCGGACGAAGGAGCAGATCTTGTGGTCACGCCCCGGGCGCTGGACAGCGTGATCGCCCACGGCTCGGCTCTTCTGGCCGGTGCCATCAACCGGGCCTTGCAGCCAAGGCTCAGCGTGGCGCAGCTGTTCTGGCTGGCGGGGTAACACCGGTGGGCCGGAAGGGAGGTTATTTTATGCGCAGCAAAGCACTGCCGCCCGCCCGGGCGCAGGGGCATATCGTGCCGTTTCTGGAAGCGGCTGCTCTGTTTGCCGCACTGTGCATCTTTGCCCGCACGGCGGCACTGATGCTGGCTGCGGCCATTACTGCACCGCTGCCAATGGCCGAAACTCTTTTCTGGCTGGGGCGGCAGTCCGCACAGGAGCAGCCCGCATCATCTGTGCAGGTGGAAGCCGCACCGGACAGCACACCGGAAGCGGCGGCATCCTCTCTGCCGCAGGCCGTGCAGGCGCTGACCGGGAACATTGAGGACTACCTTGTGCCGCTGCTGGGCGAGGAAGCCCGCCCGGCGGATGCGGGTACTGTCATTGAAAAAAATTATCCGCAGGGCAGCGGCGAAAAGTACATTCCCTGCGGGGCGGGCAGCATCAAAAACAATACCCGGCAGACGGCGGCAGACATTGCGGCGGAGATCGAGAATCCGCTGCCCTTTGCCATTGAGCCGAACAGTCCCGACCCGCAGGTGCTGGTGATGCACACTCACGCCACCGAGGACTACCGCCTTTCGGCCGGGCTGTGGTTTGCCCCCGGCGATGGTGCCCGCAGCACCGACTGCAGCGTGAACATGTGCGCGGTGGGCCGTGTGGTGGCCGATACCCTCAATGCGGCAGGCATCAACACCCTGCACGACGAGACCCTGAACGACTACCCCAGCTACACCGGAAGCTATGCCAACAGCCGGGCCGTGGTGCAGCAGTATCTGGCCCGGTATCCCAGCATCAAGGTGGTGCTGGATGTCCACCGGGATGCCATCGAGACGGAAAGCGGCAGCCGCTATGCCCCGGTGTGCACGGTGGACGGGCGGCAGGCCGCACAGGTCATGATCATCTGCGGGTGCGACAACGGCACCACCGTTCAGCTGCCGGGCTGGCGGCAGAATCTGCGCTTTGCCGCTGCGTGGGAGCGCAGCATGGAAGGAATGTACCCCGGTTTTACCCGGCCGGTGCTGTTCAGCTACCGGTTCTACAATCAGGATCTGACAACCGGCAGCCTGCTCATTGAGATCGGCGGGCACGGCAATAACCTGAACGAGGCTCTTTATGCCGGGCAGCTGGCGGCAAAGGGCCTTGCTGCCGCATTGCTGGGCGGTGCTTGACAAAACGCCGCCAAAGTGCTATTTTTTAAAGGTCAAATGCAAAGATCGGGAAAAGTAGCGCGGGCCGTCCGGCCCAGAGAGTGCGGCACAGCTGAGAGCCGCGCCCGCACGCCGCGTGAACGAACACCCGGGAGCAGCAAACTGAACATGGCAGCTGCCATTAGTAGGTGCGCCGCAGGCCCTGCGTTACAGGGGCAGCGCTTTTATTGAGCGCGTGAGCGACCGGACACTTCCGGTAATTCAGGTGGCACCGCGGACATTACAAGACAGCTTGTTCGCCCTGAACTTTCAGGGAGAACAAAGCTGTCTTTTTCATTTTATATCGAAAGGGAGAACAAACACTATGGAACGCACTGAGATCGTTTCGCTGTTCAAAAACACCCCCGCCGACGGCACCGAGATCACCGTCTGCGGCTGGGCAAAGAACATCCGCGACTCCAAGAACATCGGCTTCATCGCCCTGTCGGACGGCGGCTGCTTCAAGACCCTGCAGGTCGTGCTGGAAGCAGGCAAGCTGGCAAACTACGATGAGGTGATCCACACCGGTCTGTACAGCAGCCTGCGCGTCAAGGGCAAGCTGGTGCTCACCCCGCAGGCAAAGCAGCCCTTTGAGCTGAATGCCGACAGTGTGGAGATCCTGGGCGACTGCCCGGCGGACGAGTATCCGCTGCAGAAAAAGAAGATGAGCATGGAATATCTGCGCACCATGCCTACCCTGCGCCCCCGCACCAACACCTTCAACGCCGCTTTCCGCGTGCGCAGCGCTGCTGCCTACGCCATCCACAAGTTCTTCCAGGAGAACGGCTTCGTTTACTCTCACTCTCCGCTGCTCACCTCTTCCGACTGTGAGGGCGCAGGCGAGATGTTCCGCGTGACCACCCTCGACCTTGAGAATGTGCCCAAGAACGAGGACGGCACCGTGGATTATACGCAGGACTTTTTCGAGAAGCCGGTCAACCTGACCGTTTCCGGCCAGCTGGAAGCCGAGGCCATGGCTATGGCATTCGGCAAGGTGTACACCTTCGGCCCCACCTTCCGTGCCGAGAAGAGCTTTACCACCCGTCACGCCGCCGAGTTCTGGATGATCGAGCCGGAGATGGCATTCTGCGATCTGTCCGGCTACATGGACACCGCCGAGGCCATGACCAAGTACGTTATCCGCTACGTGCTGGACAACTGCCCGGATGAAATGGCCTTCTTTAACCAGTTCATCGACAAGGGCCTCATCGAGCGTCTGGAGCTGGTGGCAAACAGCGAGTTTGGCCGCATCAGCTACACCGAGGCCATCGAGATCCTGAAGAAGAACAACAAGAAGTTCCAGTTCCCTGTGGAGTGGGGCGTGGACATCCAGACCGAGCACGAGCGCTACCTGACCGAGGTGGTGTTCAAGAAGCCTGTATTCGTCACCGACTACCCGAAGGAGATCAAGAGCTTCTACATGAAGCAGAACCCGGACGGCAAGACCGTGGCAGCCGCAGATATGCTGGTGCCCGGCATCGGCGAGCTGATCGGCGGCAGCCAGCGTGAAGAGAACTACGACAAGCTGGTGGCCCGCATGGACGAGCTGGGCATGGACAAGACCAACTACGACTGGTACCTGAACCTGCGCAAGTTCGGCGGCGTGGAGCACGCCGGCTACGGCTTGGGCTTCGAGCGCATGATCATGTACCTCACGGGCATCCAGAACATCCGTGACGTGCTGCCCTTCCCCCGCACTGCATACGGCTTCTGATAAGCGCGCATACTTTTACCGGGCTGCTGCACCTTGCGGCGGCCCGTTTTTTGATAAGGAGCACAAAACAAGTGGAAAACATTTCCTCTGCCCTGCTGGACTGGTTTTACAAAAACCACCGCATCCTGCCCTTCCGCACCGACCCCAGCCCCTACCATGTGTGGCTCAGCGAGATCATGCTGCAGCAGACCCGGGTCTCGGCGGCACTGCCCTACTACGAACGTTTCCTCGCCGCCCTGCCGGACATTCCGGCCCTTGCCGCCTGCGAAGAGGAAAAGCTGCACAAACTCTGGGAGGGTCTTGGCTACTACAGCCGGGTGCGCAACCTGCAAAAGGCTGCACGCATCGTCTGCGAGCAGTACGGCGGACAGCTGCCCGCCGACTATGATGCCCTGCGCGCCCTGCCCGGCATCGGGGACTACACGGCGGGAGCCGTTGCGTCCATCAGCTTCGGTATCCCGGTGCCCGCCGTGGACGGCAATGTGCTGCGGGTGTTCTCCCGTTTGTACAACGACCCCGCTGCCGTCACGGAACCGGCAGTGAAAAAAGCGTTCACCGCCCGCGTGATGGAGCACCAGCCGCCGGATGCGCCCGGCGACTACAATCAGGCCCTTATGGAGCTGGGAGCGCTGGTCTGCGTGCCGAACGGTGCGCCCCTGTGCGAAAAATGCCCGCTTGCCCACCTGTGCGCCGCCTGTGCTGCGGGCACTGCATTGGAGCTGCCCCGCAAAGCAGCGCCCAAGCCCCGCAGACTGCAGCCTGTGACGCTGGCCCTGCTGGAAAGCCCGGCAGGCTTCCTTTTGCAGCAGCGGCCCCAAAAGGGCCTGCTTGCCGGGCTGTGGCAGCCGGTACTGTGGGAGGGTGAAGCCCTCGCAGCCGGAGAGGTCCTTGCCCGCCTGCAGGCCATGGGGCTGGATACCGGCACCGCCGCGCCGGAAGCGCTGCCCGCTGCAAAGCACATCTTCAGCCACATCGAGTGGCATATGAACGGCATCCTGCTGCATGTGCCCGCCCAAGATGCTCCGGCAGGCTGCGTCTGGGCCAGCCGGGAAGCTTTGCAGGCGGAGTATACCCTGCCCGGTGCGTTTAAGTCATATAAGAAGCTTATGGTATGAAATTTTGGCCTTTTTGACCTGAATGGTTGTAATTTTTGACAGGAACGGGTATAATAAAAGCCAACAAGCACTGGAATGAAAGCTGAAACATCGTTTCAACGAAAAAAGGAGTGTATTGAACCTATGAAGAAATCTTGTCTGGTCGCTGTGATCACTGTTCTGGCCGCTGTTGCCGGTGCCCTTGCTGCTGTTGCTGTTTACCTGCACCGCCGTGAGAAGGAGCTGGACGAGTACGAGCGTCTGCTGTTCGGCGAGGACGATGCTGCAACGGTAGAGCCGGAGGCTGCTGCCGAAGAGGCTGCCCCTGCAGAGGATGCTGCAGAATAAAAAACACGAACCGTAAACCTTCGGGCGCACCGGCAGTCTGCAAAAGGCTGTGCCGGTGCGCCCTTTTTGCTACATAGAAGGAGTGTATCATGAAGCGTTTTCTGCTCTGGCTCGTGGGTGTGGTGCTAGGCGTAGGCATCTTTCTGGGCGCAGTGATGGGCGTGAGCTATGCCTTTACCACCGAGGGCGGCTGCCCGGACAGCACCGCGCAGTTTGGCACTGAAGCGCTGAAACCCAACGGCTGGTGCTGGCAGGTGCCGCTCATCGGCGGAAAGCTCGATAAGGTGTTCGCCAGCCCCGCCACCCTCACGGTGCAGAAGCTGGGCACGCTGTACACGGCCCACCCGGCCATCACCCTGCCGGACTGGGCCAGCTACACCACCCTCACCATCCAGAACGCCTATGGCAGCATTGTATTTGTGGGCAGTGTGAGCGATTATCAAAGCTTTTTGTTCCCGACCAACGGCGAATATAAGGCAGAGCTATCGGTCTGGCGGGTGCCGGAGGGCGGCATGGCCACCCAATTTGAGGGCGGCAGCACCGGCTCAGTGCGCAAAAATCTGGGGCTGGAAAAGCCCGCAAAGCCCACCGGCTGGTATCGTTATGCCTTCCGGTTCACCCTGCAGGCCAGCGCGGAGGTGGAGCTTTCCGCCGAGCGGGTGGAGCAGGGCGGTATTGTGGGCCTGCGCATCTCCGGCATGACCGGCGATGCAGCACCCACGGTGGAAACAGACCTCGGCAATGTGCAGTGCGTGCGTGCAGCCGATGGCTGGCGGGCCTATATCCCGGCGGCATACAACGCTTCCTCCGGCGGGCATGAGGTGAACATTACCGTGAATGGCGAGACCATCACCCGCAGCATCATCGTGCTGCCCAAGGATTTTGGCACGGTGGACGTGGAGCCGGAACCGGATGCATCGGATGCGGCAAACACCCAGTTCCGCAATGCAGTCTGGGGCCTGTACGAAGCGCCCGCGCGGGAAAAAATGTGGCAGGGCGGCTTTGTGAACCCGGTGGAAAGCTACACCACCCTTGTGGATTACGGTCAGGTCAGGGTGGCGAACGGCAGGCAGGGCAGCCGTTCCAACTCCACAAAGCTTTATACCATTCCCGGCGAGCCCTGCCGCGCCCCGGCAAACGGCGTGGTGGTGCTGGCCGAAGAGCTGGCCCTTACCGGCAACACGGTGGTCATCGACCATGGCTGCGGGATGCGCAGCTACCTGTACGGGCTGCAGACTCTTTCCGTCTCTGCCGGGCAGACGGTGGAAAAGGGGCAGGCTGTAGGCGTGCTGGGCGAGGAGCTGACCATGGACTTCAAGCTTGGCAGCAAGAGCGTGAACCCGTGGATGCTGTTCCAGACCAGCGGCGGATTGTTCTGGAAGGAGAACAGCTGACGATTTTAAATGGCCTCCGCTTTGCGCTGGCCATAAACAGCGGAATTTTTATTTTTATAAGAGCAATGCCGGACGGCCTGCGGGCTGTCCGGCATTGCATTTTCACAGAAAGAGTCATAAAGAAAACCGGCATCATCTGCCGGTTTCGATCTTTTGCGTGAAAAAAGGGTCCTGAAAAGCCCGCAGGCTTTTCAGGACCCAAACATAAAAGAAGAATTCCTCTAAATACGGCCAGAGCGAAGCGGAGGCTGTTCCGATGGTCAAACCATCAGGAAATGGCATCCACGTCCCACTTCATGCGGACGGCATCGGCACCGTCCAGTTTGATGTTCAGCGCACCGGCGTTGTCCATCACCTGCTGCGGAGTGCGGGCACCGCACAGCACATGCAGGCCGGGGATCATACGGGCGGTCAGGGCGATCACCAGCTGTGCCAGAGAGCAGTCGTATTTCTCGGTCAGGTCGCCCCACTTTGCCAGCATGTCCAGCGCCTGTGCCCGGCGGGCGGGCTGGAAGCTGGGGTTCGAGTTGCGGGTGCTGCCCTCGGGATAGGTGGTTTCCATAGTCACCTTGCCGGTCAGCAGGCCCTGCTCCAGCGGAGAGTATGCCTGCACGGATACGCCCAGCTCCTTGCAGGTAGGCAGCAGCTGCTTTTCCACACGGCGGGTGAGCAGACTGTACTTTTCCTGAATGACATCCAGCTGGCCGTACTTGCAGTAGCCGCGGATGATGTCCGCAGTGACGTTGGATGCACCGATGGCACGGATCTTGCCCTGCTCCTTCAGCTTCATCATAGCTTCCACCGTCTCTTCCAGCGGGTAGATGCCGAAATCGGGGGTCTGCCAGTGGGTGTACAGCACATCCAGATGATCGGTGTGCAGGCGGCGCAGGCTGTCCTCCACATCCTCGATGATGCTCTTTGCAGAAAGGTCGCGGTAAACGGTGGTGCCGTCCACGACCTTGTGCAGCACCGGTGTTTCATGCCGCCACTCCAGACCGCACTTGGTGGAAAGCACCACCTTGTCGCGGTCGATGTGCTTCATGGCTTCGCCCACCACGGTCTCGCTGTGGTACAGGCCGTAGATGGGCGCGGTGTCGATCCACTGGATGCCCTGCTCCACAGCAGTCTGGATGGCCTTGACTGAAAGGCTGTCGTCGTTGTCGCCCCACCATGCACCGCCGCCGATGGCCCAGGTGCCCATGCCGAGAAATGGCACCTGAATGCCGCTTTTGCCAATATTGATGTTTTGCATATACTTCCCTCCATGCCAGCAGTGTTCCCCGCAATGGGAGCAGCTCATTCCATAACTGGCATTTTTCGTTGTATTTTTTGTGTTTTATAAAAAGAGCCGCAGCCGCGGGACATTCCCGCACCGCAGCTCTCTTTCAACTCAGATATTGCCGAACTCGCTCAGTTTCAGCGTTTCGTTGTGGGTCTCAGCCCAGCGCACCGCCCAGTCGGAGGTGAACAGCAGCAGGCGGTTGCCCTTCATATCCTCCACAGCCTTGGTGTCGCTGGTCAGGTCCAGATCCCGCAGGTTGTAGGTGTCGGGGTCGTTCTGCACCCAGCGCAGCTGTTCAAAGGGCAGCTGCTGCATCCGGATCTCCACGTTGTACTCGGTGTTCAGGCGGTACTCCAGCACTTCCAGCTGCAGCACGCCGACCACGCCGACTACCACTTCTTCCATGCCGCCGCCCACTTCGCGGAAGATCTGGATGGCACCCTCCTGCGCGATCTGCTCCATGCCCTTCACGAACTGCTTGCGCTTCATGGTGTCCTTCTGCTCAATGCGGGCAAAGTGCTCCGGCGAGAAGGTGGGGATGCCTGCGAACTGGACCTTCTTTTTGCCGGTGCACAGGGTGTCGCCGATGGAGAAGATGCCCGGGTCGAACAGGCCGATGATGTCGCCGGCGTAGGCCTCGTCCACGATGGCGCGGTCCTGCGCCATCAGCTGGGTGCCGGTGGCCAGCTTGATGTTCTTGCCCTCCTGCACATGGAAGGCCTCCATGCCGCGCTCGAACTTGCCGGAGCAGATGCGCATAAAGGCGATGCGGTCGCGGTGGGCCTTGTTCATGTTGGCCTGAATTTTAAAGATGAAGGCAGAGAATTCGTCGCGGCAGGGGTCTACGGTCTCGCCGGTCAGGCTGTCCACGCGGGCCAGCGGGGTGGGGGTGAGCCGCAGGAAGTTCTCCAGAAAAGGCTCCACGCCGAAGTTGGTCAGAGCGGAACCAAAGAACACGGGGCTCAGCTCGCCGCGCAGCACCTTCTCGAGGTCAAATTCCTCGGCGGCGCCGTCCAACAGCTCGATCTCATCCACCAGCTGCTGGTGCAGATACGGGGTGAGCAGCTCGTCCAGTGCGGGATCGCCCAGCTCGGCCTCGGTCTCATCCACCTTCTTCACGCCGTTGGCGCGGCCGTCGCTGGAAAATGCCAGCACCTTGCGGGTGTTGCGGTCGAACACGCCCTTGAACTCCTTACCGCAGCCGATGGGCCAGTTCATGGGGTAGGTCTTGATGCCCAAAATCTCCTCAATGTTCTCCATCAACTCAAAGGGGTCGCGGGCTTCGCGGTCCATCTTGTTGATGAAGGTGAAGATGGGGATGTGGCGCAGGGTGCACACCTTGAACAGCTTGATGGTCTGGGCCTCAACGCCCTTTGCAGCGTCGATGACCATGACGGCAGAGTCTGCCGCCATCAGGGTGCGGTAGGTGTCCTCCGAGAAGTCCTGATGGCCCGGGGTGTCCAGAATGTTCACGCACTTGCCCGCGTAGTTGAACTGCAGGACAGAAGAGGTGACGGAAATACCGCGCTGCTTCTCAATGTCCATCCAGTCGGACACGGCGTGCTTTGCGCTCTGCTTGCCCTTGACGGAGCCTGCCTGATTGATGGCTCCGCCGTACAGCAGCAGCTTTTCGGTCAGAGTGGTCTTACCGGCGTCGGGATGGCTGATGATCGCAAACGTCCGGCGGCGCTCGATTTCTTCACGATTTGTCATAAACTGTAGATCTCCTGATAAACCTGCTGTGGAGCAGGAAGTGGATTTTTGCATTTAGTATGTCCGGTTGGACTTTGCCGGGCTCGCCCTCTCAGGCGCTAACGCGCCAGCTCCCCCAAAGTGGGAGCCCTTGGCAGTCCACGCAAAGTGCATCTTTTTGCCAAGGCCTCTCCCTTTGGGAGAGGTGGATTTGCGAAGCAAAGACGGAGAGGGCGAGGCCGTCTTTTTACACATACGTACCCTATTTTATCCGAAAACGCTCCATAATGCAAGTGTTTTCGTTATTTTTTCAGGATGATGCAGGGCAGAGGGGCGGTTTCGGCCCAGTTGGCAAAATCACACACCAGAACGGTAAAACTTTTGAGCGGAAGTGCCCGGAGATATTCCAGCACCGTCTGCTTTTCATCCGTGCCGATGACCTGCCCGCTGTAGAGGATGGCGCTCACCACGCCGCCGGGGCGCACGGCTTCCAAAGCCGCCTGCAGGGCGGGGATGCTGCTCTGCGCGGTGGAGAACACTGCGTGGTCGGCCCCGGGCAGCCAGCCAAAGTTGAACATCACCGCATCTGCCGTGCCGGGCTGCACAATCTGTAAAAGGTCTGCGTGGCTCTGGCAGTGCAGCTCATACCGGGCGGCAGACACGCCCAGCTGCTCCAGATGCTTCCGGGTGGATGCAATGGCAGCTTCCTGCACGTCAAAGCCGACTACCTTTCCTTCCGGCGCGGTGATGCCGCACAGGAAGGCCGTGTCGCCGCCGTTGCCGCAGGTAGCATCGATGCAAAGGCGCGGCTGTGCCAGCCGCGCGGCCAGAAAGTCCTGCACGAACTTGACGGCGGTCAGGTCCGGCGTGCGGCGGCGCACCAGCTGCCTGCCTTCTGCCGCAAAGCCGAACTTTGCCCAGAACGCAAGCTCTGCGGCATCGGCGGGCAGCGGGGCGGTAAATACGGTAGCCTTTTCGCGGTCGTATCCGGCGTAGGCGCGCAAAGTTTCTTTTAATAGATAGGAGCCGTAGCCTTTGCGCCGCCACTGCGGTTCGATGCCAAACGCGGTGATGGCAGCCCCCTTTGCGGCGGGCGTGAGCGCGCAGAAGCCGATCTGTGTTTTTTCCTTATAGAGGGCAAAGCCCTCGTCTGTGCGGTGCAGTTCCATGGTGTGTTCCTCCTGAATTTACGCTTTTACAATAGCAAGCGCAAAGGCCTCTGTCAAGGGCGGAAAGTGCGTCTTTTTTTCACAGTTTCTTCACGGCGCGCGCGATTGATTTTCACAATTGACGGTTACAATAGGAGCAGTTCAAAGGAACAGGGCTCCTGTGGACGTATCCCTTACGGAAAGGAAGTATCAGCATGGACAATGAGAACAAATGGGAATATGATTATTCCTCTCAGGATAAAAACGAAAGCGGAGATACCGGTTATCCCAATGTGGGCAGCAGCGGCATGAACACCGCCAACCAGTACAACGACCCGCAGCCGGAACCGGAGACCGCTTACACCGCCCCGCAGACAGACAACGGCGCAGGCGGTGCAACGCCGCCGGTACATCCGGTACAGCCGCAGGACGCGCAGCCCCCTAAAAAGAAGAAAAAGTTCAATGGCAAGCGCGTTGCACGCAGCGCCGTGGCGCTGGTGCTGGCCGCAGCCATGGGCTTTGCGGGCGGCTTTGTGGGGGCAAAGTTTGGAGGCAGCGGCAAGGTGGTCATTCAGCAGGTGGCACCTTCCTCTACGGCCGACAGTGCATCCGGTTCGGATAGTTCCATCACCGCAGCGTCCAGCACCGGCACCGGCCTGAACACCGAGCAGGTGGCTGATCTGGTCAGCCCCAGCGTGGTGGTCATCACTACGGAGCAGGTGGTCTACTCTCAGTGGTCGTGGTACGGCCAGAATCAGGTGGAGAGCGGTGCCGGCAGCGGCGTGATCATCAGCTCGGACGGCTACATCCTCACCTGTGCACATGTGGTGGACGGCGCTTCCACCATCACCGTTACCATTGGTGACAAGGACTACACCGCCACCCTTGTGGGCGAAGATACCACCAGCGATATCGCGGTCATCAAGATCGATGCTGACGGCCTGACCCCCGCCACCGTGGGCAACAGCGACAGCCTGAAGGTGGGCCAGAGCGTGATGGCTGTGGGCAACCCGCTGGGTGAGCTGGGCGGCACCGTGACCGGCGGCATGATCAGCGCTTTGAACCGCAGCGTCACCATTCAGGGCAGCAGCTCTGTGAACACCATGTCCCTGATCCAGATGGATGCTTCGGTCAGCCCCGGCAACTCCGGCGGCGGCCTGTTCAATATGAACGGTGAGCTGGTCGGCATTGTGAACGCAAAATCCTCTTCCAGCGATGCAGAGGGTCTGGGCTTTGCCATCCCCATCAACGATGCCATCAAGGTGGCACAGGAACTGCTGGAGAACGGCTATGTGACCGGACGGCCTTATTTGGGCATCACCTATCTGGCCGTGACCGACGCACAGACTGCTGCTCAGCTGGGCGTGAATGCCTACGGCGTTTACGTTGTGGAGGTGGTCAAGGGCGGCCCTGCCGAAAAGGCAGGCCTGCAGGCCGGTGACCGCATCGTGAGCGTGGACGGCACCGAGATCGCCTCCAAGGACGACCTTGGCACCCTGATGCAGAAGCACGCAGCAGGCGATACGCTTTCCATCACCATTGCACGCGACGGCCAGATGCAGACGGTCAATGTGACACTGGGCGAAAAGACGGCTTCCAACAGCTGAGCAAAATAGAAAACAGGAGCGGATGAGAGTTTTCCATCCGCTCCTGTTTTTATATCTGTCCAAAGATGGTGGCACTGTAAGGCATCAGCACGGCCTCGTGCTCATACACTCTTGCCGGGCCGCGCCACAGGCTGGACGAGATGCCGTCGCTCAGCATCTGCCAGCGCCCAACCGGCAGCGGCACGGCTTTGCTGGTCTCGGTGGGGTTATAGAACACGCACAGCGCCTGCCATGCTGCGCCGTCGCCCCACTGGGCGGGCAGCTGCCAGCCCACCAGCGGCTGCTCCAGTGAGAAAAAATACAGGGCATCCGGCGCGTGGGGGTCGGTGCTGGAAAGCCGCGGAAACCTTGCCCGCAGCGCCAGCAGGCCGCGGTAGTAGTCCACCAGTGCATGATATTTTTCGGCCCGCTCCCAGTCCAGCCGGTTCAGCGCAGGCGAAGAGCGGTAGCTGTTGCCCTTCCCTTTTTTGGTGCGGGCAAACTCCTCGCCCGCCTGCAGGAAAGGCAGGCCGAAGCTGGTCAGGTAAATGCCCGCCGCCAGCCGGTTCTGGGCAAGGGCTGTGCCGTCTGCCGCCGTGAACTCCGGCTTTTCGTACCGCACCAGCAGCAGCTTGTCCCACAGGGTGAAGTTGTCGTGGGCGGAAACATAGCTCACGATCTGGCTGGGCGCGTGGGGCGGCAGACGGTCGCTGCGGCACCATGCCGCCACCGCGCCGCCGATGTCCCAGAAGCTGCCGGGCCTGCCCTCCACATAGCCCGGCTCCCGGGCGTTGAAGCAGCCGCCCTTGATGGTGTCGCGGGTGTCGTCGCAGAAGATGCCGATGCGCTCGTTCAGCATGGCCAGATTCGCCTTGTTGGCCTCGTACCGGTGCAGCTGGCTGCCGCCGCCCTGCCACGGCTCGCCGTACATCAGGATATCCCGCCCGTCGGGCAGCGTATCCAGCGCGGCGCGCACCGCATTGATGGTCTCCACGTCGTACAGACCCATCAGGTCGAACCGGAAGCCGTCGATGTGGTATTCCTGCGCCCAATAGAGGATGGAATCGATCATATACCGCCGGGCCATGGGCCGCTCGCTGGCAAATTCGTTGCCGCAGCCGCTGCCGTTGGAAAAGCTGCCGTCCTCGTTCTGGCGGAAAAAGTAGCAGGGCACGGTGTCGTTCAGCGGGTTCTCATTGCGGTACATGTGGTTATACACCACATCCATCACCACACCGATGCCCGCCGCGTGCAGGGCTGCGATCATTTCCCTGCACTCCCGGATGCGCACCTCGCCGCGGGTGGGGTCGGTGGAATAGCTGCCTTCGGGCACATTGTAGTTGGTGGGGTCATAGCCCCAGTTGTACTGCCGCAGCAGCGGCTTTGCCTCGTCCACGCTGCCAAAGTCGAAAATGGGCATCAGCTGCACATACTTCACGCCCAGCCGCTTTAAATAATTCAGGCAGGTGGGGTGGATGCCGTCCCCATGCAGGGTGGTGCCCTGCTGGGTAAAGGCCATGAACTTGCCCCGCCATGCCGGGCGCACGCCGCTGGCAGCGTCCTGCGAGAAGTCGCGCACGCTCACCTCCCACACCGCGCGCTGCTCCGGCGGGATGACCGGACGCACATCATGCTCCCACCCGGAAGGGGCGATGCGGGCAAGGTCTACGATCATGCTGCGGGTGCCGTTCACGCCTGCCGCCCGGGCATAGGGGTCGCCGGTCTGGCGCGAAATGCCATCCACCGTGACCGTATAGGTGTAGTATCGTCCGTGCTGGTCGCCGGGCAGATAGATGCTCCACACCCCCTGCTGCCCCCGCTCCAGCGGCAGAGTGCCTATGGGCTCACCGCCGCTGCCTTTGCGGTAAAGGCTGACCTCCACCCTCTGCGCCGTGGGTGCCCACAGGCGCAGATGGGTGCCGGAAACAGCATATTCCTGCCCCAGCGGGCCGGTGTAGGTGGTTTGAAGGTCAAAGGAGATGCTCTCGTACAGCGTTTTCAGTTCGGCGGGCGTTTTGACGGTCATAGTTTCTTCATTCCTTCTTGCAGATTTCCTATCAGATATAAGTGTAAACACCGGCGGTCTTTTTTGCAAGAGGGAATTGCAAAACCTGTCCGGGTACACTATACTGGAAGAAAACGACAAAAACGGAGGGCAAACCATGGCATATACCGACGATTGGGAAAACCTTATGAACGGTGTGTTCGGCGCAGGGGGAAAGCCGCGCTTTGGCGGAACGGCCCAGCCGGAAAGCAAAACGCCAAAGGCCAAAGCGCCCGCAGTGCCGGACCTGAACGCTGCTCTGCTGGAAAACCAGAAGCAGTTGGATGCCCTGCTCAAAAAACAGAACGCCCAGCTGAAAACGCAGGACACTGCGGTGCAGTCTGCTCTGGAGGACAGCCGCCAGATGCTGCGGGATATGGAAGCGGACGGCCTGCTTGCCAAGGGCACTGCCGATGTGACCGCAGAGCACCTTGGCAGCTTTGAGGGCCTTGCCGCCGAGGTGAAAAAGACCGTCCTCGGGCAAGATGCCTTTGTGGACAGCGTGGTGCGCGCCATGCGCCGGCCCTTTGTGCTGGGCACCGAGCGCCCGGCAGCACGCAATGTGATCCTGCTGTGCGGCGGAGCCGGTACGGGGCGGCACTTTGCGCTGGCAGAGACCGCCCGCATCATGGCGGCGCGGGGCCTTTTGCAGAGCGACAAAACTGCGGTGGTGGACCTTGCCCTCTACCCCAATTCCGGTGCGGAAAAGCTGTTTTTGCAGGATCTGTATGCGGCCCTGCACGCCCCCGGGGAGATCGTGATCTTTGAGCATTACGAGAGCTGCCATCCCGGCTTTCTGAAAACGCTGTCCGATCTGGCCGTCAAGGGCAGTGCGCCGCTTTCCAGCCGGTATCTGGTGAACAAGGAGGGCATCCTTGTGGATGCAGGCACGGCGCTGGCACCGGGTGCTGTGAACAGCATCACGCCCTGCGGCAAGTACCTCATCTTCTTTTCCCGCAAGGGCCGGGACGCGCTGGCAGATAAGTTCGGTGCGCCCTTTGTGGCGGCGGTGGGCGATGTGTGCGCCACCAGCGCCTTTGCCCGCGAGGACCTTGCAGCGCTGGCGGCGCAGCAGCTGAATGCGCTGGCCCAGAAGGTGAGCGCACGCCTTGGGCTGACCCTCTCTGCCGGGGCCGATGTGCGGGACTATGTAGCCGCCCAGTGCTCTAAGGAAAAGGGTGCGGCGGGCCTTGCGGAATGCTGCGATAAAATGTTCCGTGCCCTGAGTGAATACTGCCTGCAGACTGATGCAAAGCTTACCGGCACCGTCACCCTGACCGCAAAGCCGGAGGGCGTATGGTTTTGCCTGAACGACCAGCCCGAGCAGGAGCTGTCTGCCCTGCTGCCTGCCGAGTACACGGGCGCTGTAGATGAAATCCGCGCCGAACTCAACGGCCTTGTGGGCCTTGGGGCGGTCAAGGAGTATGTGTTCGGTCTGGCGGATAACCTGCAGGTGCAGCAGCGCCGCGCGGCGGCAGGCTTCAAGACTGTCAGCCTTTCCATGCACATGATCTTCACCGGCAACCCGGGCACCGGAAAGACCACCATTGCCCGGCTGGTGGCAAAGTACCTCAAGGCCATCGGCGCGCTGAAGGGCGGCCAGCTGGTGGAAGTGACCCGCGCCGACCTTGTGGGCCGCTACACCGGCCACACCGCCCCGCTGACCAATAGCGTCATCGAGAGTGCCCTCGGCGGTGTGCTGTTTATCGATGAAGCCTACAGCCTCTACCGCGGCGAGCAGGACAGCTTTGGTCTCGAAGCCATCGACACCCTTGTGAAGGGCATGGAGGATCACCGGGACGAGCTGGTGGTCGTTCTGGCGGGCTACACCCGGGAGATGGAGGTGTTCCTTACCGCCAACAGCGGTCTTGCCAGCCGCTTCCCCAACAAGATCGAGTTCCCGGACTACACGGCAGACGAGCTGCTGGACATCACCAACGTGCTGGCAAAGGGCAAGGGCTACCGCCTTGCCGAGGGCTGTACCTTCCCGCTTTTGGGCTACTACAAGCGCCGTCAGGCGCTGGACAGCCGCACCGCCGGCAACGGCCGTCTTGCCCGCAACACGCTGGAAAAGGCCATCTTCCACCAGAGCCGCCGCCTTGTGGCAGAACCTGCCGCCGAGCTGGACCTGATTTTGCCCAGCGATCTGGAATTTGAGGAGTGAGAGATTCAGAATGGCCTCCGCTTCGCTCTGGCCATGCTCAGCGGAAGAATTATTTATAGGAACAGCAAACCCCGGCAGGCTGCGGCCTGCCGGGGTTTGCATTTTTCACGGATGGAGTCGTACCGGAAAGCAGCATCTGGCGCTCTGGCTCCACAGGGCAGGACGGTGCCGTGAAATTATTTCCTGCCGGAAACGCTGCATCTCCCGGTCCGGGCCTTCCCTGTGAAAAAAGGTTCCGGAAAAATCCGCAGATTTTTCCGGAACCTGATTATAAATATCATTTCATCTGATGATGGCCAGAGCGAAGCGGAGGCCATTTTAATCGTGCTGCTTCGCAAGGGCCTGCACCATATCGTGTATCCCCTTGCGCACCTCGGCGGGAGCCGTTACTTCCACCTTGCCGCCAAAGCCGCACACCCAGCCGTAGAACTGGGGGCTGACGCATACCGGAACATCAAAGTGAAAATATGCACCGTCTTCCTCCGGCACGAACAGCGGCGTTCTGCCAAAGCGGTCGCGCATGGCGCTTTCCAGGTCGGCGGTGCAGCGCAGGGTGACCTGGTGCTCCGGCCCGCCGAACATGTTGAAGTGCTTGCGCAGATAGGCGGGCAGGTCGAACTGGCGGAACTCGGCCTTGCCCCGGCGGGCATCGCCCAGCACCGTCACGGAAGACATGCGGTCCACGCGGTAGTTGCGGATGCCCGCAGGCTCTTTCTCGTCCTGATAAGCGATAAGGTAGTAGCAGCCGTTTTCCCATGCCAGCTGCCACGGGCTGACGGTGCGGGTGCCGCTGTCCTTGTAGCGGAACCGCACCATTCTGCCCGCATTGATGGCGCTGTGCAGCGCATCGATGCTGTAAAGCAGGGTGTGGCTGTCGCTTTTGGGGCGGCCATCCACGTACACCTGACGCTGCAGCTGGGTGCCCTCGTAGTCGGAGCAGAGGGCTTCCAGTTTATGGATGAGTTTACTGCTGGTGCGTGCCGACACAACCTTGCTGGCCTGTACGGCATCCACCAGCAGCTTCAGCTCAGAAAGCTCAAAGGTGCGGCTGGCCAGCCAGTAGCCGCCGCCGCGCCCGCGCCGCAGCTGGATGTCATACCCCAGACTGCGCAGGGTGTCGATATCGCTGTAGATGCTTTTGCGCTCGGCAAGAATGTCCTGCTGTTCCAGCAGCTCTACCAGCTGCGGTACATTGAGCAGGTGTTCTTCGTCGGTCTTTTGTTCCAGAATACGCAAAAGGGTCAAAAGCTTGGATTTCTGGCCTTCCTGCTTGGGCATGGGAGCACCTCCGGTTTATTCGGGCAGTTTTTTGTCGAACGCCGCGCGGCGCTGGGTGGAAAGACGGAACATCTCTTCCAGCCTGTTCCGGTCGTCGGCCACAAGGGCAGCGCGCATCTGCTGCAGCGCAGCATCGAACTGGTCGATCTCGCTGATGAGGTTTTCCTTATTCCACAAAAACAGCTCTGCCCACATTTTATCGTTGATGCGTGCAATGCGGGTCAGGTCACGGAAGGAGTCGCCGGTGTACTCGCACAGCGAAGAGTTATCGTTGGCGCACATCAGGCTCACGGCGATGGCGTGGCACAGCTGGCTCACATAGCCGATCATCTTGTCGTGTTCCTGCACCGTCAGGGTGCAGATGTGGTGGAAGCCCAGCACTTCGGCCAGGTCCTTTGCCCACTGAATGGCTTCGGGCGTGTTCTTTTCCGTGGGGGTGATGATGAAGTTGGCCGGGGCAAAGTTCACCTCGGCGGCGTGCTCCACGCTGGAAGTCTCACGGCCTGCCATCGGGTGGCTGGCAATGAACTCCACGCCCGCCGGGCACATGGCCTGCACCGGCTCCACAAGGCCGGTCTTTACGCCGGAAACATCGGTAAAGATGCAGCCGGGCTTGAGCAGATGGCCGTAGGTGCGGAACCACTCGATGAGGGCCGTGGGGTACAGACCAAAGATGATGTGGTCGGCGCTGCTCACAAGGTCCTCAAAATCGTGGGTCTTGCCACTGGCGATATAGCCGTGCTCTAGCGCGTACTGCAAATGCCCCTCGCTGCGGTTGATGCCGTCCACATGGAAACCGGCTTTCGTCAGTTCCAGCGCGTATTTGCCGCCCAGCAGGCCAAGGCCCACCACGAGATAACGTTTTGTTTTATCAAGCATATTCCACCTCCGCGCCCAAGGGCTTGATGGCTTCAAAGAAATTCGGCCAGCTTTTTGTAATGGCTTCGGCATCGTCCACGGTCAGGGGGATGCCCGTACTCAGGGCCAGCACCGCAAGGCTCATGACCACACGGTGGTCATTGTGCCCATGCAGAACACCCGCCGGAGCGTGCAGCCTGTCCGCGCAGCCGTGCACCGTAATGGTGCCGCCCTCGCTTTCCAGCACGCCGCCGCAGGCACGCAGCTCGGCCTCCATGGCAGCGATGCGGTCACTCTCCTTCAGGCGTAAACGCTCTGCGTTGCGGATGACTGTAGTGCCTTCGCACAGCAGGCCCAGCACCATGAGCACAGGGCCAAGGTCCGGGCAGTCCGCAAGGTCGATGTCCACCTCGTGCAGGGGGGCCTTTTCAAAAGAGATGCCCTCTGCCGTGCGGGTAAACACCGCGCCGCAGCGGCGCAGGATATCCAGAATGGCGGCATCGCCCTGCAGCGTTTCCGGGGCAAGGCCGGTGATGGTCACGCCGCCGCACGCGGCCCCCAGCACCGCCGGGAACGCGGCCTGACTGTAATCGCCCTCCACGGTGTAATCGCAGGGGTGATAGTGCTGCCCGCCCGGGATGGCAAGAGTGTTTTCGTCCAGCCAATGGCTCTGCACACCGAAGGCTGCCTGCACAGAGCGGGTCATATCGATGTAGCTGCGGCTCTCCACCGGCGGGATGAGGTGCAGCGTGCTGTTGCCGGAAAGCAGCGGCAGAGCAAACAGCAGCCCACTGATGAACTGGCTGGATACATTGCCTGCAAGGCGGTATTCGCCGGGGGTCAGTGCCCCTTCCACGGTCAGCCCGGCAGCGCTCTGCTCAAACCGCAGGCCCTGCTCCCGGTACAGAGCGTCATACACCGACTGAGGCCGCTCCATCAGCCGCCCGCGGCCGGTGAAGGAAACTGCCTGTCCGGTCAGGCTGGCGATGGGGATGAGAAAGCGCAGGGTGCTGCCGCTCTCGCAGCAGTCCACCGGCGCGGCAAGGGGCACAAAATGCCCCAGCCCTTCCACCACAGCATCGTCTGCGCCGGTACGCACACGGGCACACAGCTGTGCCGCTGCGCCCAGCGTGGCAGAGATGTCCTTGCTGAATTCCAGATTGGTGATATGGCTGCGCCCTTCGGCCAGCGCGGCGCAGAGCACAGCACGGTGGGCCATGCTCTTGCTGGGCGGGGCAGTGATGGTGCCGGAAATTTTACTCGGGGATCGTGTTATTGTTACAAGCATAGATAAACCTTTAGGCGGCTCGCCCTCTCCGTCATCGCTTACGCGATGCCACCTCTCCCAAAGTGAGAGGCTTTGGCAGTACGGCAAAGTTTCCGGTTTTGCCAAGGGCTCCCCCTCTGGGGGAGCTGTCGAACGAATGTGAGACTGAGAGGGCGAGGACGTTTAGCTTTTACATATCGCGGCCAATGGCCCATGCCACCTGACGGCACTTTGCCATGGCCTGTGCGAAGGAATCCGGGGTCAGGCACTGTGCGCCGTCGCTCCATGCGTGCTGCGGGTCGTAGTGGACCTCCACTTCCAGACCATCGGCACCGGCGGCCACGGCAGCGATCATCATGGGCTCGACCAGATTGGCCTTGCCGGTGGCGTGGCTGGGGTCCACGATGATGGGCAGGTGGGTCTTTTCGTGGATGATGGGCACTGCAGAGAGATCGAGGGTGTTGCGGGTGTACTTCTCGAAGGTACGGATGCCGCGCTCGCACAGAATGACCTGCTCGTTGCCGCCGGCCATGATATACTCAGCGCTCATGATCCACTCCTCGATGGTGTTGCACAGGCCGCGCTTGAGCAGCACCGGCTTGTGCATCTTGCCCACGGCCTTGAGCAGCTGGAAGTTCTGCATGTTGCGGGCACCGATCTGTACCACGTCCACGTACTCCTCAAACTCGGGGATGCGGTCCTCGCTCATCAGCTCGGAGACGATGGGCATGCCGGTGGCCTCGCGGGCCTTTACCATATCCAGAATGCCCTCGGTCTCAAGGCCCTGGAAGGAGTAGGGAGAGGTGCGGGGCTTGTAGGCACCGCCGCGGAACAGGGTGGCACCGCCGGCCTTCACGCCCTGTGCAATGCGCAGAGCCTGCTCTGCGCCCTCGATGCTGCAGGGGCCTGCCATGACGGCGATCTTTTCCTTGCCGCCGATCTTCACGCCGCCGCAGTCGATCACGGAATCTGCCGGGTGGAACAGGCGGTTTGCACGCTTATAGGGCGCGGACACGCGGGTGACGTTGTCGATCCACGGGTTTGCCAGCACATCCCGCTCGTCGATCTTGGTGGTGTCGCCCACCAGGCCGAACACGTTGTAGTCCTTGCCGGTGATCAGGGTCACGTCCAGACCCTGCTTCTCGAATTTGTCAACGATCTTTTCCAGTTCGTCCTTCGGAGTCCCTTTTTTGGTGGAGATGATCATGGTGATAATTTCCTTTCGTTTTTACATCACGATATGCGCCTTGCTGGAGCCGTCGGTGCGCAGCAGCTGGGCCAGATAAATGCAGGCGTGCAGGTAGCCCTGCGGGCCTTCCCCGATGAAGTGGCCCTGACAGCCAAAGGACACCACGTCCGTCTTGCGGAAAGGCTCCCGCTCGTCCGGGGCGTGCAGCATCACTTCCACGGCGGGTACGCCGCACAGGCGCAGCGCATCCAGAATGGCCACGCTGTAGTGGGCGTAGGCACCAGGGTTCAGCACGATGCCGTCCACCCGGCCCGCTGCAGCCTGAATTTCGTCCACGAGGTCGCCCTCGTGGTTGGACTGGCAGCAGTCGGTCTCAATGCCCAGCTGTTCGCAGCCTGCCTGCACATAGTCCATGATGGCGTTATAATCCAGCTCACCGGGTACGCCCGGCTCCGACCAGCGCATGATGTTGAGGTTCGGGCCGTTAAGAATCAAAAATTTCATCCAGTGCCTCCATGGCGGCATGCAGGGCATCGTCCAGCGTGCCGTTGTTGGGAATGACGGCATCTGCCGCTGCCAGATACAGCGGACGGCGCTGTGCTTCCATCTGGCGCAGTGCGTCCATGCTGGAAGAAAGCGGCCTGCCGCCGCCCACGGCCAGCGCATCCACCGGCCGGTCGATGAACAGAATGACACCGTTCTGGTGCAGAGCGCGCAGATTCTCCGGCTTTTTTACAATGCCGCCGCCGCAGGAAATGAGCTGTCGGCCCTCTTTGCCAAAGCGCTGTGTTTCGGCAGTTTCCTTTGTGCGGAAGCCGTCCTCGCCCTCGGCTGCAAAGATATCCGGGATGCTGCGGCCGTCGGTCTTTACGATCTCCTCATCCAGATCCACAAAGGTACGGCCAAGGCTCTTTGCCAGCATCCTGCCGAGGGTGGTCTTGCCGGAAGAGGGCATCCCGATCAGGGCAATGTTCAGCATATCCCGGCGCAGTGCGGCGGTGATGCGCCGAATTTCAACCGGCGCATCCTCGAACTTGCGGTCCAGAAAATATTCTGCGGCGTACACCGCCTGCGCCACCAGCATTTCAAGGCCGCCCACAGCCACCGGCACGCCCGCTTCCTCGGCGCGGAGGATGAGCTCGGTCTTGTCGGGGTTGTACACCACATCCACCACAGCTTCAAGGCCCGGCATGGCGGCAACGTCCAGATTGCACACCCCCACATTCGGGTACATGCCCGCCGGGGTGGTGTTGACCACGATCTGTGCCCCGCTGGAAACGGCCTCGGCATAGCTCAGCTCGCCCTTTTCCGGGTCGGGGTGGCGGCTGACGGTGAGCACCTTTGCCGCGCCCTTGTCCCGGGCCACAGCGCTGGTGGTGTTGTGG
Source organism: Faecalibacterium sp. AF27-11BH (assembly GCF_003603005.1). NCBI lineage: Bacteria > Bacillati > Bacillota > Clostridia > Eubacteriales > Oscillospiraceae > Faecalibacterium > Faecalibacterium sp. AF27-11BH. Next base: position 24,575 of record NZ_QVGS01000004.1, on the reverse strand, counting down.
GTGCCGCCGGTGCCCAGAATGACCACGGTCTTGCCTGCAAAGCTCACGCCGTGGGCGTCGCACAGGTGGGCAAAGCCCATATAATCGGTGTTATAGCCGTAGAGCAGGCCGTTTTTGTTCACCACCGTGTTCACCGCTCCAATGGCCTTAGCCCGCGGGTCGATGTAGGAACAGTATTCCATCACCAGCTTCTTATAGGGGATGGTGACATTGATGGCCTTGAACTGCCGCTTTGCCAGAAAGGCCCGGGCCTCTTCCTCGGTGGGCAGAGGGCACAGGTCGTAGTGGTAGCCGCAGAGCATCTCGTGGATGATCTTGGAGTAGGAGTGGCCGAGTTTTGCGCCGATGAGTCCGTATTCCATTTTACTCGTCCTCCTTCCGGAAGCTGGTGGGGTGGGTCATCCAGGCCTCGCCGTAGCGTGCCGTGAGCAGATCGCCCACAGCCAGTGCGGCGGCGCAGGTCTGCACGATGGCGGCTCTGGGCACGATGCAGGGGTCGTGACGGCCCTGAATGGACAGCTGTGCGTCCTTTTTGGCAAGATAGTCTACTGTATCCTGCTGCTTGTAGATGCTGGGTGTGGGTTTGACCACGGTGCGGAACACCACCGGCATCCCGTTGGCGATGCCGCCGTTGATGCCCGCATTGTGGTTGGTGGCGGTCACCACCGCACCCTCCGGTGTCATGCGGAAGGCGTCGTTTGCTTCGGAGCCGCGCATCCCGGCAAAGCCGAAGCCGGTGCCGAACTCGATGCCCTTGACGGCGGGGACGGAGAACACCAGATGTGCGATCTCGCTTTCCACGCTGTCAAAATAGGGCTCACCGATGCCTGCCGGCAGGCCGAGGACGGCGGTTTCCAGCATCCCGCCCACGCTGTCGCCCTCCGCACCGGCGGCACGGATGGCGGCTTTCATGGGTTCTTCTACGGTTTCATCCAGCACCGCAAAGCCCTCGGGCTTGCTGGCAAGGGCTTCCACCTGGGCAGAGAGCTGTGCGGCATCATCCTGTGCAAAGCGGGTGTCCGCAATGCCAGCGCACTCTGCGATATGGGTGGTGATGTCGATGCCCGCACGGTGCAGTGCGCTCAGCACAATGGCACCGCCCGCCACAAGGGCGGCCGTCACCCGACCGGAGAAGTGCCCGCCGCCGCGCGCATCCTGAAAGCCGTGGTACTTGGCGTAGGCGGTGTAGTCTGCATGGCCGGGGCGCAGAAGGTCTGCGGTCTTGGCGTAATCGCCGCTGCGGGTGTTGGTATTTTCGATCATCAGGGCAATGGCGGTGCCGGTGGTGCGGCCGTTCACCACGCCGGACAGCAGCTGCACGGTATCTGCCTCCACCCGGGGAGTGGACAGGCCGTCGCCCCGGGCACGGCGCTTGTCCATGCAGGCGGCAAGAAATGCCTCGTCCACCGGCAGGCCTGCGGCCATGCCGTCCAGCACCGCGCCGATGGCGCGGCCGTGGCTCTCGCCGAAAATGGTCAGCGAAAGGTCGCTGCCGAATGTATTTTTCATGGCTTACTCCTCAATGCCCAGCAGGGGACGCAGGCCCTCCACCGGGATGGTCTCGGCGCGCCAGCAGCCCAGACCCGGCACCTTGATAATGGTGATCTGGCCGCTCTGTGCCTTTTTGTCGTGCAGCATTTCAGCCAGCACCTTTTCCTTATCGTAAGTAGTGCGGGTGGGCAGGCCGAGGCGGCGGTACACCGCGCGCACCCGCTTCTGCAGTGCCTTGGATTCGATCATGGGCAGCATGCCCAGCGCCACGCACTCGCCGTGGTAAAGGCCCACGGTGCGGCGGCCCTTGATGCCCTTGACGGCCTCGATGCCGTGGCCGATGGTGTGGCCGAAGTTGAGGGCCTTGCGCATGCCCTGCTCAGTCTCGTCCTGCTCCACGATGTTCTTCTTGAACCGCAGGCTGCGGCAGATGATCTCACCGATCTGGGCATCCACGTCGCCATTTTCAAAGATCGCGAACAGCTCGGGGTCTGCCAGCAGGCTTGCCTTGACGGCTTCTGCCAGACCATTGATGAAGTGGCGGCGGGGCAGGGTGGAAAGGGTGTCCGGATCCACGATGACCAGCTTGGGCTGCCAGAAAGCGCCCACGATGTTTTTGGTATCGCCCAGATCCACGGCGGTCTTGCCGCCGATGGAGGAATCGATCATGGAAAGGGTGGTGGTGGGGCAGTTGATGAAGTCGATGCCCCGCATGTAGATGGAAGCGGCAAAACCGGCCAGATCGCCCACCACGCCGCCGCCCACGGCGATCACCAGATCGCCGCGGCCCATGCCGAATTCCAGCATCTGCTTGAGGACGGATTCCAGAATTTTAAAGCTCTTGCTGGCTTCGCCCTGCGGCACCGTGATGATGTGGGCATCCTTGCACTGGTCGGCCACCATCTGGGCGTACTGTGCGGGCACACCACTGTCGGTCACAACGGCCACACGGCGGTCCAGCCGGGCGAACTGGTACAGGTTTTCCAGCGAGCCGCTCTTGACGATGATGTCATAGCTGCGCTCGCCCAGATTCATGGTCAGCTTGGTTCCGATAAATTCACTCATTTGGTATACACTCCTAACAGCCGCACGGTACGGCAGGTGCGGTCAAGCTCACGCAGCAGCGCGGCGGTCTCGTCGGCGGTGGGGTCGCCCACCAGCTCCACGTAAAAATAATATTCAAACGGCACATGAGGCATGGGCCGACTCTTGATGGACTCCATATTGAAGCCGCTGGCACCGATGATCTGGATCACCTCGCCCAGCTTGCCGGGTTTGTTGTCCACCGTGAACAGCAGCGAGAACCGGTTGCCGCCGGTAGGCTTTTCGCGGCTGAGCACGATAAAGCGGGTGGTGTTGTCGCCGTCGGTGTTGATGCTGGGCACCAGCACCTCCAGCCCGTACAGTGCCGCCGTCTCCACGCTTGCAATGGCCGCTTTGGAGGAGTCGCCGCTTTCGGCCACGAACTTTGCGGCCATGGCGGTGTTGGCCATGGCGGTGGCGGGCAGGCCGAACTGCCTTAAAAAGGTCTCGCTCTGGGCGATGGCCTGCTGGTGGCTGTAGACGCTTTTGATCTGGTCGAGTTTTGTGCCCGGCAGCACCAGAAGATTCTGGGAGATGGGCAGATCGTACACATCCACCACCCACAGCGCCGGATGGTTATAACACAGATCCAGCACGGCGGAAACATCGCCCGCATGGCTGTTCTCAAAGGGAACGACGCCCCGGGCAGCATCGCCGCGTTCCACCGCGTCAAACACCTCGTCCCAGGTGGGGTAGCTCACAGCCTCGGCGTGGGGGAACAGCGCCCGGAGGGCAATGTGGGCAAAGGCACCCTCCACGCCCTGATAGGCGGCGCGGTTTTGGCCCAGCACCACGGCTTCGTACTGTTTTGCCACGTCCATCAGGTTCTGCACGTGGTCTTTATAGTAGGGCCGCAGAGCCGGGTCCTGAATGCGGGCCGCAGCCTTTTCCAGCACTGCCGTCTCGCGGGCGGCATCGTAAACGGGCAGGCCATGGGCTCTTTTGTATTCGGCCACCTGCAGCACAGCAGCCATCCGCCGCTCAAACAGCGCAGCCAGCTGGGCATCCACCGTGTCAATCTCGGCGCGTGCCTGTTCCAGTGCGTCCATGGGTTCACATCCTTTTGCATGTATGATAAATACCATCAAGATAATAGATACCCAGTAAGTATACCATAACTGGGACGGAGAAACAACAAAACCTCCGGCGTTTCAAAGGGGAGAATATTTCAAATCAGATATGTGTAAAAAGAACAAAATAGAAAACGAACTCCCTCAGTCAAACCCTTGCGGGTTTGCCAGCTCCCTCAAAGAGGGAGCCGCTGACAAAGCGGAAAAGTTTCCGGCTCTGCCAAAGGCCCCATCCCCGAGGGGGCTGTCGCCGAAGGCGACTGGGGGAGTTTTATTTGCACATTATCTGTTTTTCAGCAGTTCTTCCCTGCTGCGGGCTTTGCCGTAATATCTCCCATAGGGATTATCCAGCGCCTGTGCAAGGGAGACCGGCTTTTCTGGCTCCGGCCTTTGCACCGGCTTTGCTGTGCGGTCAAATGTGAACCCGGCGGCAGGCCCGCCGCGCTTTACCCGGAACCGCATGGCTCAGCCCTCCTCGGTGACGGTGGACACCGCCCCGGCGGTCAGCTTGTTCCACAGTTCTTCGCCGCCCTCAAGCAGGCCGGCGGAGTCCTTGTTCCATGCGCCGCGGATGCCGATATAGTACCGGCTCATCAGCTCCTGACTGGAGCCGCTTTCGCTCTGCACGGCATCGGAGGCGTAATCGCCCAGATCAAGGCCCGCCAGCACCGGGCAGTCGGTCCAGCGGTAGACCATGTTCCACCAGTCACTGTCTGCGTCGGACTGCGGCAGGCTGCCGTCGAGGTAGCGCAGGGTGCCGGTGGTCTGCTGGAACCCGGCTGGGTCGTACAGGATGAAGATGGAACTCAGCGCGCCCTGAATGTCGGTGGAAAGTTTGGTGGTGCCTGCCATGTCAAGGTAGGCATCCGAGTTCTCGTTGTCAAAGTCCATGGTGTAGAGGTTCAGCTTTACCACCACCTTGCCGTCACCGTTCCGGTCTTCGCCGTAGGCGGCAAGGGCGTCCTGCAGGGCGGTCTGGGTGGCTTCCGGCAGGTAGTGGGGGGCCACAACGGCCACGTTATAGTCTGCATGGACGGTAAAGAAATACTGCCCGACGAAGTTGTAGCCGAAGAACACCACGATGATGCCGATGATGATGACCCACTTGAGGTTATAATCCCACCAGTTGGCCCAGCGTTCCTTGCGGGTGTACTGGCGCTGTTTGCGGGGCTGGAGGTCTTTGGGGTCGATATCGCGTTCGTAACGGTAGCTTGCCATGGGGCAGTTTCCTCCAAGTTCTGATTTACAGCTGTGCCAGAATGGCCTGACGCACAGCGTCCGGCAGCTGCTTCTGCTCGGCCTTGCTCATGCCTGCAGTCCGGATGGGCGGCAGCACCTTGATATGCACGCTGCCCGGATGGCACAGGTTGCCATTGTTCTCAAACAGGGCACGTGCACCGGTAATGGCCACCGGAACCACCGGTGCGCCGGTCTTGACGGCAATGCGGAATGCACCGGCCTTGAACTCACCGGCACCGCCCTCTTCTCCCTTGTAGCGGGTGCCCTCCGGGAAAATGACGAAGCTCTTGCCGCTCTCCACAATGGCAGTGGCGTCGTTCAGGGCACGCACGGATGCCCGCAGGTCGTCGCGCTGCACGAACACGCAGCCCAGCAGCTTCATCCAGCGGTTCAGCAGCGGGATCTTTTCCAGCTCTTCCTTGGCAAGGATGCCGTGGGGCTTATCCAGACTGGCCAGCAAAAGCGGGATGTCGTAGTAGCTGCGGTGGTTGCCCACGAACACGCAGGCCGTATCTTTGGGGATATTCTCAAGGCCCTCCACGCTCAAGGAAACGCCGGTCACCTTTAAAATGCCCCGGCTCCAGTGCGGGATATGCTTGTTGACAAGCTCTTCCACCAGCTGCATGTCGCCTGCAGCCAGAGCGCGTTCCGCCCGGCGCAGCACGCCATAATGGACGATCATATAACCAAATAAGTAAATAAACATCGCAATCGTGCGAAAAATGCTCATTGCGTTTTCCTCCCTCCGGCAAAATATGCCATTGTCATTGTATCACACTTTTTGTAAAAAGGGGGGAAATAACACTTTTTTTACAAATCGGAGGATCTGCGGTCTTGCAAAATTGACAAAATGCGGGTATATTTATAGTTGTAAAGCCAGCACAATGGCACTTTCTGCACGAAATGCTTTCTGCCGGCCCAATGGATGAAGAGAGGTACCATACGAACATGGGTTTATTTCCTTCCGCAAATGACTTCAAGGCCGGTAAGGGCGTTGAAAAGGATGCTCCCCGCAAGACCGGCGTGGGCCGTTTTTTTGAGCTTGTGGGCCGTGATATGAACGGCATGTTCCTTGCAAACCTGCTGGCCTGCATCGGCTTTCTGCCGGTGATCTGTCTGGTGTACATCGGCTTTCTGGCAAACAGCCTGCCGGTCATGCTGGCAAGCGCGGTGGTAGGCGGCATTCTGGCCGGGCCTGCGCTGGCCGGCATGTACGATACCGTGCTGCGTGCCCTGCGTGACGAAGCCGGTTACTGGTGGGTGACCTATCGCCGTGCCTTCAAGCGCAACTTCAAGGCCAGCATTGCGCCGGGCATCTTCTACTGTGTGGTGGTCACGGCGCAGATCTTCCTTGTGTATTTCTGCTTCAATATGCTGAGCAAGGGCACCAATGTGGGCGTGCCGCTGTGGGTGGCCACGGTGCTGAACCTGCTCATCTTCCAGATGCTGTTCGCCTATATGTGGCCGCAGGTGGTGCTGCTGGATCAGCCCTTCAGCCTGACCGTGAAAAACAGCATCAACTGCATGATCGCGTTCCTGCCCCACGCACTGGCGGCGGCCATCGTGCAGATCCTGTTCTGGGGCGTGGTGATCCTGTGCATGCCGCTGGGCCTGCTGCTCATGCTGATCTTCGGCTTCTGGTTCGTGACCGAAGTATCCTGCCAGATCATCTACGGCGATATTGAAAAGGTGTTCCACATTGAGGAGAGCATCCGCAAAATGAAGGATGCCGAGCTGGAAGCCGCCCTCAAAGAGGACTACGGCGAAAGAACCGACGACACCGAAGAGTAAATTTGAACTTCCGCAAAGGAGAGGTGCTCCATGGAACAACGGAATAATCTGGTTTTGCAGGGCACCGAGACCTTCTCCCGCGGGCAGCTGGACAATGTGGCACTGGACGGCGGTGCACTGGTGCTGGACAGCGTGGCGGGCCGCTGCCTGCAATACGGCAGCTACACCACGCCGGAATTTGCCATGCCGGCCTTCTGCAACCTGAATGTCAGCTGGAACGCCTTTGCGCCCCACAACACCATGGTGGAGGTGCGCTGCCGGGTATATGCCGGAGGAAACTGGACCGGTTGGATGAGCTTTGGCAAGTGGGCACCGGGCTACCCCCGCTGCAGCTGCAATTCCCAGAGTGACGACGGCATGATCTTCCTCATGGGCGATACCGTGACCGTGGCAACGCCCGGCGGCGGCACCGGCGTGCAGCTGCAGGTGAACCTTTCCACCAACGATGACAAGGTCTCGCCCGCAGTGCGCCTGCTGGCCGCGGCAGTGCGGCCGCTGGCGTGGGAAAAGCACAACGGCCACCCGCTGAACCGGCAGCTCTATCTGCCGGAATACTGCCTTTCCGCCCACGATCCCAGCTTTGGGCGCACCATGGATCTGCCGCTGGTCATGGCGGCACTGATGAACTGCTGGGGCGAGGATGTCCTGCCCGAAGAAGTGGCTTATGTGATGGAGGACATGGCCCACAGCACCACCGCCAATGCGGCCTTTGCGGCTGCTGCCGCTGGCTGCTGCGGCTACCCCTGCTGGCAGGCATGGATGGATCTTGCCGACCTGCGTGCCCAGATCCACGATGACTGCTGTGTGGCAGTGCAGGTGGAGCGGCGCATCCGCGGCCAGCGGGACCCGGTGCGGGTCTGGATGGGCCTGCGCGGCTTTGGCCACGACGATGCCGTAATGGCAGATTATGTGCTGCTGAACGACCCCACCGCAGATTCCAACGGCGCAGTGAACTGCACCATGGCACTGGTGGACTTTATGCGTTACTTTACCGGGCGCGCCATCGCCCTGCGGGCAAAACCCCGCGATGTTGCCGCCAACCGTCCGCTGCGGATGCGCTGCGAGCTGGTGCCCGGCGAGACGGCAGACGTTTACTATTTTGAGCAGCGCGGCGTGAAGGACCCGCTGCCGGAAGGCTTTTCCGGCTGGGTGGCCTGTGCGTGCCACGACGGTGTGGCCCACGCCACCACCGCCCACCGCAGCTTCTGCCGGATGGAGCGCACGCCGGAGGGAGGCATCCGCTTCCCGGAAAAGATCATGGCCGCAGGCTGCCGCTGCAGCGTGTATGCAGTGGACCAGACCGGTGCCATGCGCGTGGCGGAGGTGCGGCTGCCAAAGCCGCGCCCCACGCCGGAGCAACCTGTTTCCCAGGCACAGGAAAAGCCGGCGGAATGACCGGCCCGACCCAAAGCCTTTGGGCTATAGATCAAGACATAGGAGGAACACATTATGGCAAAGACGATCATCACTTTGGGACGTGAATACTGCACGGGCGGCCGCTACATCGCTGAAGATGTGGCAAATGCGCTGGGCATCAAGCTTTACGACAAAGAGCTGATCACCATGGCAGCAAAGCACTCTGGTCTTTCGGAAGAAGCTGTTGCCGCCAGTGAAAAACGGCATACTCACAGCCTGCTGTACAGTCTGTACACCATGGGCAATGAGCTGCCGCTGGGCGATCAGGTGTTCATTCTTCAGAGCCGCATCATCAAGCAGCTGGCCGAGGAAGGCCCCTGCGTGATCCTGGGCCGCTGCGGCGACTATGTGCTGCGTGAGCGCAAGGATGTGCTGCGCGTGTTCGTGTACGCCCCCAAGGAGTGGCGGCTGGAATACGCAAAGACCAATCCTCTGGTCAAGGCCAAGGACGAAAAGGGCATCAAGGACGAGGTGGAAAAGACCGACCGCAACCGTTCTGCCTACTACAACTACTACACCCAGAACCGCTGGGGTGATGCCCACAACTATGATCTGGCCATCAACGCTGCTCTGGGCCGCGAGACCTGCGTGAAGATGATCCTGGACGCAGCCGCCGCCAAGGAGAAGAACCTTGGCTGACCGCCCGGGCACTTCAAAATAAAACAACGATGATTCGTGGGTAGGGTGCTTTTGCACCCTGCCCACGTTTCGGGCAACGGCGACTGTTTTACTCCTTCAGTCACGGCTCCCGCCGTGCCAGCTCCCTCGGAGAGGGAGCCTTTGGCAGTATGATGGAGTTTCTGATTTTGCCAATGCCTCCCTCATTGAGAAAGACTTCCCCCGGCCGGGGGAAGATGTCACGCAAGTGACAAAAAGGGGAGCGGTGGCATCGCGCAGCGATGACGGAAGGAGTTATTCGGCAGCGGCCTTGCCATATCACCTGAATCCCAATGTAAAAAGGAGCAAACGTGGAAACAAAGCAACCCCAAACCTCTCCCGCCCAAACGCGGGAAAACATTATGGGCACCATGGAGATCAACCCTCTGCTGGTCAAGCTGAGCGTGCCCATGATGATCTCCATGCTGGTGCAGGCGCTTTACAACGTGGTGGACTCGGTGTTCGTGTCCCATGTGAGTGAAAGCGCCCTCACCGCTGTGTCCCTCGCCTTCTCGCTGCAGAATGTGATGATCGCTGTGGGCGTGGGCACCGGCGTAGGCGTGAACGCCATGCTGTCCAAAAGTCTGGGCGAAAAGAACCAGAGCCGTGCCAATGCCACGGCGAAAAACGGCATCTTTCTTTCGCTGTGCAGCTTCGTGGTGTTCCTCGTCATTGGCCTTACCTGCATGAAGCCCTATTTCTATGCACAGACCAGTGATGCGGCTATTGCGCAGCAGGGCATCCAGTATCTTTCGGTGTGCTGCATCTTCAGTCTGGGCCTTTTCACCCAGACCATGGGCGAAAAGCTGCTGGCCGCGACCGGCCGCACCCAGCTGAGCATGATCAGCCAGCTGGTGGGTGCAGTGGTGAACATCATTCTGGACCCCATCTTCATCTTTGGCTACTGCGGTGAGGCCCTCAGTGGTACCACCGGCGCAGCTGTGGCAACGGTCATCGGCCAGTTCTGCGGCGCAGGCATGACCCTGTTCTTCAACCTGAACAGGAACCCAGATATCCAGATCAGCTTCAAGGGCTTCCGCCCCAGTGCAGAGGCCATTGGCCGCATCTACACGGTGGGCCTGCCCAGCATTGCCATGCAGTGCGTGGGCAGCCTGATGACCTTTGGCATGAACCTGATCCTCATGAGCTTCTCGGCCACGGCGGTGGCGGTGTTCGGTGTGTACTTCAAGCTGCAGAGCTTCGTGTTCATGCCCATCTTTGGCTTGAATAACGGCATGGTGCCCATCATCAGCTACAACTACGGTGCCCGCAGACCGGACCGCGTGAAAAAAACCATCAAGCTGGCAGTCTGCTATGCCGAGTGCATCATGCTCATTGGTTTCTGCATCTTCCAGTTCGCGCCGGATAAGGTGCTGGGCATCTTTGCGGCCAGTGATGCCATGCTGGCCATTGGCATCCCGGCCATGCGCATCATCTGCCTGCATTTCCTGCTGGCGGGTGCCAGCATCGTGCTCAGCTCGGTGTTTCAGGCACTGGGCAACGGTGTGTTCAGCCTGATCGTTTCGGTCTGCCGTCAGCTGTTCGTGCTGCTGCCGGCCGCATGGCTGCTGGCACAGACCGGCAATGTCAACAATGTCTGGTGGGCCTTCCTCATCGCTGAGATCGTCAGTGTCCTGCTGAGCCTTGGCTTCTACGCCCGCATCAACAAAAACATCATTGCCCCCATGTATTCCCCTGCCGAATGAGGGGCGTGAAAAACTGTCCCTGCAAAGGAAAGGAACGTGATCTCTATGGTAAAAAAGCTCAAATGGAATCTGGTGCTCATGAGTGCGCTGTATCTGGGTCTGGGCGTTTTTCTGCTCATGAAGCCCACCACGGCCCTGAACATCGTGTGCTATGCGCTGGGCGCTGTGGTGCTGGCCTGCGCGGCGGTGCAGCTCATCCGCTATTTTGTGGTGGAACGCGGTGTGTTCCAGAGCCAGCTCACCCTGATCTCCGGTATCATCTGTCTGGCATTGGGTGCGTTCCTGATCCTGCGCAGCGACATCGTGGTGAGTATCCTGCCCATCGTGTTCGGCCTGTTCGTGATCTTTGACAGCATCAGTCGTGTGCAGAACGCACTGGATCTGCGCCGCTGCGGCTATTCCAGCTGGAAGAGCTTTCTGCTGCTGCCGGTGCTCAGCGTGGTGCTGGGCGTTATCATGATCCTGAACCCCTTCGGCACCATGGAAACACTGGTCATGGCCATTGGCATCATCCTGATCGTGGAAGGTTCCATCAACCTGCTCAGCGCCCTGTACACGGTGCTGGCCGTGCGCCGTTTTGCCAAGCTGCACCCGGAGACTCAGTCCATGCTGGAGTCCCTGACCGGTGAAGACCTGAACGGCGACGGCGTGGTCGCCCCGGATGTGACCCGCACCGATGCCGAGGCCAGCGCTGTGGAGCTGGATGAGGTGGACGAGAGCGCCACTGTGGAACAGGAGAACGAGAAATAAGGAAACTCCTCCAGTCTGCTTCGCAGACAGCCCCCTCTGGGATGGGGCCTCTGGCCAAACCGGAGACTTTTCCGTTTCCGCGGAAGTTTGCCGGAATGCCAAAGGCTCCCTCAATGAGGGAGCTGGCAAACCCGAAGGGTTTGACGGAAGGAGTTCGCAATCAAAACAGCAAAGGATAAAAGAGAAATGGAAAAGTATGATCTGATCATTGTCGGTGCCGGCCCGGCTGGCATTTTTACCGCTGTGGAGCTGCTGCGCCACGGCAGCAAAAAGAAGATGCTGCTGGTGGAAAAGGGCAAGCCCGTGGAAAAGCGCCACTGCCCCAAAGCCGAAGTGGGCCACTGCGTCAACTGCCGCCCCACCTGCGCCATCACCACCGGCTTTTCCGGTGCAGGTGCCTTCTCGGATGGCAAGCTGAGCCTCTCCTATGAGGTGGGCGGCGACCTGCCCGCCCTGATCGGAGAGGAGTTTGCACAGGAGCTTATCGACTACACCGACAAGATCTATCTTGAGTTCGGCGCAGACCCCCATGTGGAGGGCATCTACACCGGCGAGGAGATCAAGGAGATCCGCAAGAACGCCATCCATGCCGGCCTGAAGCTGGTGGACTGCCCGATCCGCCATCTGGGCACAGAGAAGGCGCAGCAGCTGTACCTTGCCATCCAGAACTATCTGGCCGACAACGGCGTGGAGATGCTGTTCAATACCGAGTGCGAGAACATCATCCTTGAGAACGAGGAGTGCAAGGGCGTGCTGCTGAAGGACGGCGATCAGGTCCGGCCTGTGTATGCGGATACCGTGGTCATTGGCACCGGCCGCCGCGGTGCGGACTGGCTGGAAAAGATCTGCGCCGAGCATCATATTGCCCATAAGCCCGGCACCGTGGACATCGGTGTGCGCGTGGAGTGCCGCAACGAGGTCATGGAAAAGGTGAACAAGGTGCTGTATGAGTCCAAGCTTATCGGCTACCCCAAGCCCTGGAAGAACAAGGTGCGCACCTTCTGCCAGAACCCCGGCGGCTTTGTGGCGCAGGAAAACTACGACAACGACCTTGCCGTGGTCAATGGCCACAGCTTCAAGGAGAAAAAGAGCGAGAACACCAACCTTGCGATTCTGGTCTCCCACAACTTTACCGAGCCGTTCAACCAGCCCATCGCCTACGCACAGAAGGTGGGCGAGCTGACCAACATGCTGGGCGCAGGCCACATCATGGTGCAGCGCTACGGCGATATCCTGGACGGCAAGCGCACCTGGCAGAAGGAGCTGGCCCAGTCCAACGTGAAGCCCACCCTGAAGGATGCCGTGGCAGGCGACATTACCGCCGCCATGCCCTACCGCGCCATGACCAACATCATTGAGTTCATCAAGATGCTGGATATGGTGGTGCCCGGCTTTGCCGCCAACGAGACCCTGCTGTACAGCCCGGAGCTGAAGTTCTACTCCAACAAGGTGAAGATGGATGAGAACCTTGACACCAACATCAAGGGCCTACACTGTCTGGGCGACTCCTCCGGCTGGACCCGCGGCCTGATGATGGCTTCGGTCATGGGCGTGCTCATGGGCCGCAAGCTGGCCGAAAAGGAAGGCTGCTAAAAACAAGCATCAACAAAAAATCCCGGCACCGCAAGGTGTCGGGATTTTTTTAGGTTTGAAATTCAGCCCTCAATGAGCTCCACAGTCTTCATCTTGACCGGGGTGGTGGGCTTATCGTTCCAGTCGGTGCGGACAGCTGCGATCTTATCCACAACATCCATGCCTGCAACCACCTTGCCAAAGGCAGCGTACTGGCCGTCCAGATGAGGTGCATCCTGATGCATGATGAAGAACTGGCTGCCGGCGCTGTTGGGGTTCATGGCGCGTGCCATGCTGATCACGCCGCGGGTGTGCTTGAGCGGATTGTTCACGCCGTTTGCAGCAAACTCGCCCTTGATGTTCCAGCCGGGGCCGCCGGTGCCGTTGCCCAGCGGGCAGCCGCCCTGGATCATAAAGCCGGGGATCACGCGGTGGAAGGTCAGGCCGTTGTAAAAGCCCTCGCTGACCAGCTTCTTGAAATTCTCACAGGTGATAGGAGCGGCTTCTTCGTTCAGCTCGATATCGATGATGCCGCCGTCTTCCATAGTAATGCGAACCATAACGCTACAATACTCCTTTTGTGTTGCCCCGCAGCAGTGCGGGAGTGTTCGGCAGAAGGCCTGCCGGATATCTCTTATAGTATACCATAGGTTTTGGGGGTTGCAACGGCGCAGATGCAACGTTTTTGTTAAAATTCATCTTTCATCTCCACCATATCGGCCCAAAAGCGCTTGGGGCAGTGGGTCATGCGGCATTTTTCGTTGTGGTGGGCCTTGATCTCCAGCGTCTGGTAGAACTGCTTCCACAATGCCTGAAACTGCTGCTCCCGCTCGCTGGGCGGCGGCAGCTCCAGCGGTGCAGCCAGCTCCAGCAGCCGGGCCTTGTGGTCCTCCTGCAGCAGCACAGCCTGATGCACCGCATCGTAGATCATAAAGTTCTCTTCCGGGAAGCGCCCGCAAAAGTGGGGCCGCAGCAGCGGCAGGATGTAGTTTTTGGGGTGGATGACGGCGCCCAGCATCCCGTCGTGCTCCTCAAACCGCACAAAGCCCTGAAACTTGTCCACTTCCCAGTCAAGGCTTTTCTTCATCTCATACAGCGGGGCCACGTCCGGGTGGCCGGTGCGCTTCACGGTGCCGGGGCCGAGGGCGAAGGCCAGATGCAGAAAGCGGATGAGCAGCAGCTCTTTGTCCTCCCGCCCGGAGAGGAAATCCCGGCTGACGAGGTACTCTGTCTCGGGGCCAAGCTTTCTGCCAAAGCTGGCAAACACCCGCTGAGCCTTGGCGTGGTCGGTGGGGATGTCCTTGACCGGGTACAGGGTGGAAGTTTCCCGCTGGGGTGTCCACACCGCAAAGGGGATCTCGTGCTGGGCAAAGCTCTCGAACACGCAGCACAGAAAGCCTTCAAAGCTGCTGTCGTAGAGGTACACCACATCCGCATCGTGGAGCCTGCGGGCTTTCTGAACTTGAACATTTACAGCGCCTTCGCCAGACATTGCACCGCCTCCTCCCGCACCATGCGCATGGCTGCGCGCGGTGCCACGCCCTGCGTGATCAGATCGTCCACCGCAGGCGGCGTGAACAGACTGAGCTGTTCGCAGCTGCCGCCGAACACGTTGGGGTCGATGAGCGCCTGCGTGATGCGCTCCCGCCCGGCGGTGCCACGGCCCGGGTGCGCACCCGCAAAACCCTTGCAGGTGATGAAATACTGTGCCCGCTTGAGCACCACGCCCATGCGCTTCAACTCGTCCAACCCAAGGCTGGAAAGCTTGCGCGCGTGCCAGATGCGCCGGGCACTTTTGGGGCCGATGCCCGGCACACGCAGCAACATTTCAAAGGGCGCGCGGTTCACATCTACCGGAAAAAGCCCGTAGTGCTGCACGGCCCAGTTGCATTTTGGGTCGAGGTAGGGGTTGAAGCTCTGGTTGGCTTCATCCAGAATTTCGTCTGCCTTGAACTGGTAAAACCGCAGCAGCCAGTCAGCCTGATACAGCCGGTGCTCCCGCAAAAGCGGGGGTTTGGTGTCCAGCGCAGGCAGGCGGGTGTCCTCGGCTACCGGGATGTAGGCGGAGTAGAACACCCGTTTCAGACTGTACTTCCGGTACATGCCCTCAGTGAGCTTTAAAATGTGGTAGTCTGTCTCCGGCGAAGCGCCTACGATCATCTGGGTGCTCTGCCCGGCGGGTGCGAACTTTGGCGCATGGCGGTAGACGGTCAGCTCCTGTTTGCTCTGCGCGCCGGAAACTGCGATCTGCTTCATGGGCCGGAAAATGGAGTGCCGCCCTTTGTCCGGGGCCAGCAGGTTCAGGCTCTGCTCACTGGGCAGCTCCACATTCACGCTCAGGCGGTCGGCCAGATATCCCAGCTGCTGCAGCAGTTCCGGGCTGGTGCCGGGGATGGCCTTGGCGTGGATGTAGCCCCCAAAGCGGTATTCGCCCCGCAGCAGCCGCAGGGCGGCCAGCATCCGTTCGGTGGTGTAGTCCGGCGTGCCCAGCACCGCGCTGGAAAGGAACAACCCTTCAATGTAGTTGCGGCGGTAAAACTCCACAGTCAGCTCAGCCAATTCCCGGGGCGTGAAGGTGGCACGGGGGATATCGTTGGACTTGCGGTTGACGCAATAGCTGCAGTCGAAGGCACAGCAGTTGGTCATGAGCACCTTTAAAAGGCTTACACAGCGGCCATCAGCGGTAAAGGCGTGGCAGCAGCCCGGTGCATAGCAGCTGCCAAGAATGCCTGCCCGCGCGGTGCGGGATGCGCCACTGGAGGTGCAGGCAACATCATATTTGGCGCTGTCGGCCAGAATGGTAAGCTTGTCCATCAGGGTCTGTTCCATGCAGAATACACCTCCAAAGTGGGAAAAAGGGTCAAAAAATAAAGCCATGCGCAAAATTGCAGATGGCTTTTATGGTTTCACGGTTAGCGTCCTCGCCCTCTCAGTCTCACTTTGTTCGACAGCTCTCCCAAAGGAGGAGCCTTTGGCAGTACGGGAAAGTTTCCGGTTTTGCCAAGGCCTCCCTCCATGAGGAAGGCGGCTGCGAACAGCGTGAGCAGACGGAAGGAGTTATTACCATTTTGCCTTGGTTTCCACCACGCGGCCGGCGATGTGCAGATGGTTCAGGTCCTCGCCCTTGATGACCATTTCGCTGTAGGCCGGGTTGAAGGGCTGCAGCACCACGCAGTTGCCGCGCTGGATATAGCGCTTCAGGGTGCCCTCGCCCTCATCGCCGTAGATCAGCACGCCAAGGTCGCCGTTTTCCAGTGTGTCCTGCTTGTGCACAAGGGCAAGGTCGCCGTCCTGAATGCGGGGCTCCATGCTGTCGCCGCGCACCACCAGATAAAAATAGTTGGAGGGGTCCTTCACACGGGCATACTCCTGACCGTAGTCCTCCTCAAAGGCGAGGGCACCGTAACCGGCCTTTACCGTGCCGATCACCGGGATCAGGCTTTCAGAATAGCTGCCAAAGAACCGCTCTTCCGGGGCGGAAACATTGCTTACCGGGCGGTACAGGCCCAGCAGATAATCTGCTGTGGTGTTCAAAAGCTCGGCAATGCGGGCCACGGTAGACGGATCGGGAGAGGACTTGCCGCTTTCCCATTTGCCGACAGCCTGCTGTGTCACGCCCAGTTTGGAAGCCAGCTCAGCCTGGCTGATGCCCTGCTTTTTGCGGCACTGCTTCAAAAGTTCTGAAAACGACATGGTATATTTCTCCTTTACACCGCGAGGAAATTTTCTTGTGTTTATTATACAACAAAAAGGTGTACTTGTAAAGACCTGAAACAGGCCAAGACCCAAAAAGGTTGTGGTAAATTTTGTTTTTAAGGGCTGAAAGAAAAAAATTGCCCCAAAGGCTTGACACCGGCGTGCAAATCTGGTAAATTAAATAGGCATTCGACACGGCGTAAGGCGGATGTCCACAAGGAGAGATGTCCGAGTGGTTTAAGGAAGCAGTCTTGAAAACTGCCGTACGGCAACGTACCGTGGGTTCGAATCCCACTCTCTCCGCCATTTTTTATTGAATAAGTGTAACACACTTTGCTCTGGAGTAGTACTCAAGAGGTCGAAGAGGCGCCCCTGCTAAGGGCGTAGGTCGTCTAAACAACGGCGCGAGGGTTCAAATCCCTCCTACTCCGCCAAGAAAAAGCTCGTTGATTCGTTGAAATCAATGGGCTTTTTCCTTTGTAAAGGAAAAATGCGGCTTGCGGAACAAAAAAGGAGGAACCAATGGCGTTTGGCGTTTTGGCGGGTCAGATCACGGTGATCTTTCTGGAGGTGCTGCTGGGCTATGTAGGTGCACGCAGCGGCATCATCAAGGATCGTGACAGCAAGTTTTTGTCGGATTTTATCATGAAGCTTCTGCTGCCCTGTACCATGCTGGCTGGTGCAGCCGTGGATGGTGAGCCGGAGCTGCTCACTCAGGCAGGGGTGCTGTTCGTGCTGCTGCTGGCACTGTTTGTGGTGACCACCGGCCTGTGCCGGTTGAGCAGCTGGCTGCACCACGACACGCCGGGTAAGTATGCGGTGCTGGTGGGCACGGCGGCTATGCCCAACTGCGGCTTCATCGGCCTGCCGCTGTGCAGCGCCCTGCTGGGCACCGCGCGCGGCACTGTGTTTGCGGGCATGGCCATGGCCTCTTATAATGTATGGTTCTTTACCTATGTGGTGTGCCTGTTCCGCCCTGGCGAGAAGATCCGGCTCAAGACCTTCATCACCCCCACCAACATTGCCACGGTGGCTATGCTGGTGCTGCTGGCCACCGGCTGGCGGCTGCCCGCACCGGTGCAGCAGTTCTGCAGTGCGGTGGGCGGCTGCACCACCCCGCTGGCGCTCATGATCGTAGGTGTGCTGCTGGCAGACAGCGACATCCGTGCGCTGCTGCACACCGGTTTCCTGTACCGGGTCACCCTGCTGCGCGGCATCCTGTTCCCGCTGCTGTTCATGCTGCTGCTGTGGCTGCTGCCGCTGGACAATGTGCTGCGCACCGGCCTGTCCATCATCGCCTGCTGCCCGGCCGGCAGCCTTGCCGCTGTGCTGGCCAAACAGACCGGCACCGAGGCGACCCTTGCCAGTCAGGCGGTGGCCCACTCCACCGTGTGTATGCTGGTCACGGTGCCTGCCATGCTGCTGCTAACGGGCGTTATGTTCCCGATGTGAGAAGCTGTAAAAAAGCCCGCTGTCTTTGGACGGCGGGCTTTTTGCTGTTATAGCATAAGGTTCGTGATACCTGCTAGAACCAGCAGGTGCACCGGGTAGAACCAGTAAAAGGCCTTTTTTTGCAGCGGACTGCACGCGCCGCGCTGCCCGTTGTAGAACCAGACCAGCACAAAGGCCAGCGGCGCGGTCAGCTCGAACAAAAACAGCAGCGCACCTGCAAGGCACTGCCGCTTGCGGTCTGCGCGGGTCAGGTACAGGGTGCAGATGATGAGCACGCCGATGGCGTGGTAGTCGGTGTTGGCAGCCAGCGCCAGCGCGGCGCAGCCGCCCGCCCACACAAGCCCCTGCCAGCCGGGCAGGCCGTTTTCCTTTTCAAAGCGCTTGAGCCCTGCCATAGCCAGCACGCCCAGCGCCAGCGTCCAGTAGACGTTCTGGTGCTGCGGGGCGAACGGTGTGCGGAAAAAGGCAAGGTCAAAAGGCACCTCGCTCAGAAGGCCGAACAGCAGAAGCCGCCGGACGTATTTTTTTACATCGTGGGTGTGCAGAAAGCCCTCCACGGCCAGAAAGCAGAAGATGGGAAAGGCCAGCCGCCCGATATACCGCAGCACACGGTCTGCCGCCAGCAGGGTGCTGACCGGGATGCCACCGCAGCTGGCAGCACCGGCGGCGAGGGCCGGCAGCAGGATACCGGCTTCGATGCAGGAAGCGCCGATGTGATCAATGAGCATGGTGATGCAGGCGATGTATTTGAGCGCTGTGCCGCTGAGTCCACAGCGGACAGGGGCTTTGGCAGTCTCGGTCATAAGGAATCCCTCACTTGATAAAAAATCTACTTTTTGTGCTTTTTTTAATGATACGGCGCAGGCTGGCAGGCTCCTGCGTCATCTTTGACAAAATACGCCGGAAAGGCGCATAAATCGGGCAAAAATGCTTGACAGAAAAGGCGCGGGATAGTACAATCAAGAAGATAATTGAACTATCTCAAATGAAAGATGAAAAAGATTCACAGAGAATCGGGCGTCTCCGAACCAGTAAAAACGGAAGGAGGCTTTGGGCATGACGCTTTTTTCCTACGAGATTTTTGATGCCGTGGCCCGGCAGGGCAGCTTCAACAAGGCGGCACAGCAGCTGCACCTGACCCCATCGGCCATCAGTCACGCCATTGCCGTAATGGAGGAGGAGCTGGGCTTTGCTCTGTTCAACCGCGGCAAAAACGGCGTATCCATGACCAGCTACGGCGCATCCCTGTACCCCTCTATTCGCGATGTGCTCAACAGCGACGAGGCCCTCAAGCAGAGCATCGCCCGCCTGAACGGCCTGGAAAAGGGCAAGGTGAAGCTGGGCGTATTCAACTCGGTGTGTGCTTCGCTGCTGCCGGGCCTGCTCAAAAGCTTTATGACCCACTACCCGCAGATCGAGATCGAGGTGTATCAGGGCACCTACGACGATGTGAAGGAATGGCTGCGAACCGGTCAGGTGGATATCGCGTTCCTTTCCTCCACCTGCCGTGAAGAGTTCAACCTCACCGAGCTGTTCCGCGAGCCGCTGCTGTGCATCGTGCCGCAGGACTGGCCCGAACCGGAAAACGGCGTGATGACTCCCGCCCTGATGAACGGCCAAAGCTTCGTTGTGCAGTGCGATGCCACCGATGCTGAGATGCGCCAGTTCCTGAAAAAATATAAGATCGGCACCGAGCGCCGCTGCCATGTCATCGACGACCAGTCCAACATCGCCATGGTGGAAGCAGGTCTGGGCATTTCCATCATGCCGCAGATGCTGCTGCGCGACTGCAAGGCTGCGATCAAGATCTATCCCATCGAGCCAGAGGAAGACCGTGTGGTGGGCCTGGCTGTGCAGCGCCCCGCCGCAATGGCCCCGGCAGTGGAACAGATGTTCCACCACATCGTGGACTACTGCAGGCAGATCGAGCTGAGATGAGCCGGACACCTTTATACTATACCATAAAACAGTCTGTGTGTGGAGCATGGACTGTTTTTTTATTAAGAAAGAGCGATTGTATCAGCGTGCAAAATCCGCTATACTTAGAAAAACAGGCTGGTTTTATGCAGAAGCCTTGATTGGAGCAGAAAGATGAAGACCATAAAACGACGTGCCTTTTGCAAGGCGGCAGCAGCTGCCGTGGCAGGCGTGCTGGCCCCGCACGCGGCGGCAGAGGCTTTGCTGCCGCAGGACGCACAGGCTGTGGTGGGCAGTGCGGTGCCGGAGGATTACTACTCCTTTGCCTTCCGCAGCGACCACAGCGAAACAGATCTCTCCCACGATTTTTATTATACAGATGCCTTTTTTGAGAACACGGCGCTGCAGTACAGCCACAAGCTGGCACTGGCAACGCTGGGCCTTGTGGCGGCAAGCGGCAACACCTACCAGAGCGATGCGCTTTACTGGGTGGAGGGTGAAGCGGGCCGTGAGGACAGCATTGCGGATGCCTACCAGAAGCTTGGCTTTGCCAATGCGGTCTATGCGGGCTACCAGTGCAGCCTGAACACCCCGGTGGATACCGCGGGCTGTGCTTTTGCGCAGAAAACACTGGTACAGGATGGCCAGCGCACCACCATTATTGCAGCCATGCTGCGCGGTGTCGGCTATGGCGCCGAGTGGGCCAGCAACCTGCATGTGGGCGAAGGCGGCGGGCACTATGGCTTTGTGACAGCAGCAGAGCATTTTTTTGAGGATCTGCAGGACTACCTGAAAAAAGCCGAGGCTGCAGCGGGAACGCTGGGCACCATCAAGCTCTGGCTGGGCGGCTACAGCCGCGGCGCGGCTGTGGCAAACCTGACGGCGGCGCGCATCCGGCAGCAGCTGCCGCAGATCGCGCAGGAAAATACCTTTGTTTACACCTTTGCCGCACCGGCGGCACTGACGGCAGCAGACCGCCCGGATCTGCAGGCGGACTACGACAACGACCACACGGCAGACGGCGGACTGAAAACGGATTGGGATGTAAGCAATATCTTCAACATCATTTCCAGCGGCGATATCGTGGCCCGTGTGATGCCGGAAGAGTGGGGCTACCACCGCAACGGAAACGACCGCTTTCTGCCCTCCACGGCGTACCAGAACGAGCTGGATGATCTGAGCATCATCGAGAGCCGGATGGGCGGCGTGCCGCTGCGGTTCGACCAGCTGGCCACAAAGGAAGATGTGGATTCGGTGATCGCGGCGGCTCTGGCGTTCTGCAAAAGCGCCGCAAATTACCACGAAAAATATGAAGCTGCCTTTATGGATATGCTGCAGTGTGCCTTTACCCTCTCGGAGAAAGAGGCAGCCGAGGGCGTGATCCTGGACGATGAAGCTGTGATGGAACGGCTGCGCAGCATGGAGAACATCCGTAAAATGTCGTGGACGAAGGTGCTGCGCTGCGTGATGACGGCTTCGGCCATGAGCAGACCCATTCTGGAGCAGGTGGGGGCCATCGTGCCGCTGCGGGCGCAGCAGGTGGTGGTGCCGGTGCTGGCGGTGGGTCTGTGCTACGAGGTGGAGAGCGATGTGCTGCGGATGCTGGTGTACTACATCCTCAGCCTGATGAGCGTGAACAGCCCGGCAGACAGCGTTCTGCGTGCGGCATTCTGCCACTACCCGGAAAACTACATCACCCTGATGGAATATTACGACCCCGCCGAGCACGGCATGGAAGCCTATACCCGAAAATAAAATCTCCGGAAATAAAAAAGAGGGGCTGTTGCAAAATAAAAATGCGATAGCAGCTTGCACAAAGGAATAGCGCAAAATCAGAAACCCGGAACCCTTTTTGAGCCATTTTGGCCCCGAAAAGATTCCGGGTTTTGTGCTATTTGCTAACGCAAGACCGTTCTGCTGCCCCGCCTGCGGCGGTGCCGTGCTGTTCGAGTCCTGTACCGCCCACCAAAACTCTTCAACTCTTGCGAGTTTCCAAAGCGCTCTTGTTGGGGCGTGCGGAGCCCCAAACCCTGCTTCATAATATCGATCATGACCGATCAACGACTGATTTATAGTAATTGCCAAAGTCTGCAAGTGCATTGACAATTGGTAACATTTCCGTTCCGAGATCGGTCAACCCATATTCTACTTTGGGAGGATTCTCGTGATAATCACGGCGGTAGGCAAGTCCATCATCAATCATCTGTCTTAAGCTCTCGGTCAAAACTTTCTGCGAGATCCCGTCGATGCTTCTTTGCAACTCATTGAATCTCCATGGACGCTCTTTCAGATTGCGCAGAAGCAAGAGTTTCCATTTTCCGCCAATCAGGGATACTGCTGTTGCAACCGGACATTCCGGCAGTTCTTCTTTTGTACGCATATCAGTCACCTCTGTGTATAGTATAGCACATTCATTTTTGAGTGTACAGTTACAAAAAGGTGCGTACTTGTTTTTGAATGTGTGGGCTTCTATACTTAGCTCAGGCAATGAAAGATTGCGAATCAAATTGGAGGTGCTTACAATGGCAAGCTACACAAAAATGACAGTTGGAAAAGAAAATCGGACGGAGCTTCATGAAAAGCTCGCCCTGACTGGTGCGGAGATCAGCCTGAATACGCTTCCTGCGGGAGCAAATGTTCCATTTGTTCACTCCCACAAGGCAAATGAGGAAATCTACGGTGTTCTTTCCGGCAAAGGCAAGGTCGTTATCGATGGCGAAGAAATCAGCCTTGCAGTAGGCGACTGGCTGAAGATTTCTCCCATGGCAAAGCGCCAGTTCTTTGCTGCAAGCAATTCTGAGATCACTTATATTTGTATTCAGGTCAAGGAGAATTCTCTCGAAGGCTATACTGCAACGGATGCTGTGATCTACTGATAAAACATATCAAAGCAAAAGGCAGGATACCACCGTCATGGTGATACCCTGCCTTTGCTCGTTCCGGTTCTCGTCCTGTACCGTCCACCACAAAACGGCAGTCATCCCGGTAGACATTCCTACGCGTTGGGAACCGCGGGCTAAGCAACAGCCCACTGGGCTGATTGCTTACTCTGCCGACTGGCGTCGTCAGAGCCGCCCTGTTCGAGTCCTGTACCGCCACCAAACAAAAAATCCTCAGACGAAAGTCTGAGGATTTTTGTGGTGGAGCATTGTCCACAGCACTCGAACCCAACACTTCCTCACGGGTGACCGTCTTGGCATCGTCTGTGAAGTTGAAATTGAGCACGACCCGGTCGTCAAAGACGTAGACCGAGTTGACAAAGGTATCAATGATCTGCCGCTGGTGCTCCATGTCTCTCATGTCACCCTTGCGGAATTTTTCAAACCAGAACCGCATCCATTCGCGGGTCAGAACTGGTTTTTTCAGTTCTTCTTCCAGAATGCTGGTGTTCAGAGCTTCTTTCCGGGCTTCCAGTTCGTCCAGCCGCTGCTTGGTGGTCGGGGTTAGGATACCCTGTTCAATGGCTTCCAGAAGATTTGCCAGCCGCTTCTCTGTATCCCGGAGTTGGTCTTTCAGAACGGGCAGGCGGGTGTTCTCCTGCTGCTGGGCTTCCATAATCAAATCTATCAGCCGTTCGATGATTTCATCGCTGAAAATCACCTTGATGGCAGTCTCCACCACGAACCGTTCCAACGGCTCTTTGCGGATGGCTTTCAGATCGCAGTGCGCCTTGCCGTGGCGTTTGGCTTTGCCGCACTTGTAGTAATAGTAGGTGTTTCCCATGTGGCTTGTGCCGCTTTCGCCGCCCATGAGCGTACCGCACTTGCCGCAGAACAGCTTGGTGGTCAGCAGATAGCTCACATCCTCTTTTGCAGGGCGACCGTGGGCGATCTTGTTCTGCTCGAAGCGCTGCTGCACCCGGTTGAACAAGTCCTCGTCCACGATGGCGGGAATGCCACCCGGTGTCACGATGTCCTTATAGCGGTATTCACCGATGTAACGGCGGTTGCGGAAGATCTGGAAGAAGCTGTTCTTTACGAACGGCTTCCCGGTGCGGGTACGCAGGCCGCGCTCATTCAGGGATGCTGCAATCTTCTCAGCCGGTTCGCCGTCGGCGTACCGGGTGAAGATCTCCTGCACGATGGGAGCCGTCTCCGGGTCGATATGGTACAGCCTGTCCTCCTTGCCAATGGTGAAGCCCAGCGGCACCACACCGCCGTTGTACTTGCACTGGAGAGCGTTTTCGCGCTCACCGCGCGCTACTTTCATGGCAAGTTCGGCGGAATAGTATTCCGCCATGCCAATCAGCATACTCTCCACCATAATGCCTTCAGGCCCCTGCGAAATGGGTTCCATAGCGGACACCAGATGGACACCGTTCTTTTCCAGCTGGTACTTGTAGTTCACGGCATCGAACCGATTCCGGGCAAAGCGGTCGAGTTTCCAGACCAGAACCACATCGAAGATTTTCTTTGCGCTGTCCTTAATCATCCGCTGGAAGTCCGGGCGGTCATCCGTTTTGGCAGAGTAGGCACGGTCGATGTAGGTGCCGACCACGGTGATACCGTTCTTCTCGGCGTAGTCCTTGCAGTCGCGCAGCTGTCCTTCAATGGACGCTTCTCTCTGGCTGTCGGATGAATAGCGGGCGTAAATCACGGCGGTCATAGTTGCACCTCCTTGGCAGCGTGTTCGGGTTGCCTTTATAGTATCGGGGCAAGCGCAGCTTGTCAACAATCTGCGAACAGATTGAAATGTGAAAATTGCGAAACGCAGCGAAAAAGGTGAGAGCAAGAAT
>NZ_QVGS01000039.1:337-579 GCF_003603005.1 Faecalibacterium sp. AF27-11BH | reverse complement strand
GTGTCCTCCGGCATAAAATCCCGCTGGTGTTCTTTGAGATACCGCTGCATGGCAGGGCTGAAAGCCAGCTTGAACCTGCCGCTTCGGTAAATTTCCATCGCTTCTGCCCACATCTGCTCGATATAGGCTCTGGAAGCGGCTTCGTCCTCCAAAATGTGAACCTCGGCTTGCTCCGGGTACACCATGACGGGGATAAAGCGGCGGTTGCCGGAACGGTCAAGGGGCAGGAAGTCAAGGGCATT
>NZ_QVGS01000039.1:0-327 GCF_003603005.1 Faecalibacterium sp. AF27-11BH | reverse complement strand
GAAGTCAAGGGCATTGGAAGTGCCGCCAAACACGCACTGACGGGGGCGGTCTGCTGGGTGGGTTTCATAGGGTATCTTGTAAACCTCTTTCTGTCGGCTTAAAAATGACTTGATTTCCTCAATGCTCTTGGCGTTTGCGGTTGCCATCATTTCCGACATTTCGATAATCCAGTGACCTTGCAGCTTACGGTACACATTGTCATCGTCCAGCTTCCGCAAATCATCGGAGAACCACTCGTCCCGGACTGCCAGCAGACGGAAGAAGGTGGACTTTCCAGCCCCCTGACCGCCTACCAGACAAAGCATGATTTCAAACTTGCACCCCGG
>NZ_QVGS01000038.1:0-588 GCF_003603005.1 Faecalibacterium sp. AF27-11BH | reverse complement strand
GGTCGTTGAAGTCGTATTCGACCTCATCAGGAATGCGGGTCAGCTTGCCCTTGATGGGAAAATTGTTCAGCTTTGCAAACTCTCGGATGGTCATGGCGCTTCTCCTTACTCAATCGCTTCTTCAATGCTGCTGGTGGCATCTTCCAGACTGCTTACCGCATCGGACAGGCTTTCACAGATTTCCTCGGTACGCTCGTACCGCTCGCCGCTCTGGAAGTTTTCAGGGATGTTGTCCCGGTATTCTTCTTCCTCGGTCTGGATTTCCTCAAGCTGCATCTGGAGGGTTTCAAGCTGGTCAACGATGGCCTGCAGGGCCTTTCTGCGCTCTCTGTTCATATATATTCTCCTTGATTTTTCATCGGTGGGTGGTTATAATTAAAAAGCGAGGGCGGCGGCTCCTACCCGCCGCCCTGCTCTTACGGATTACTTGTTATCCGTGGGGGTCTCGTTGCTCTGAATGATTCTGTTGGGTTTAATCGTGATCGTTATCCGCTCTGCAAGATCGGGATGTTCGACCAAGATTTCCAGCAGTTCTTTCAGAGCTTTTACTTTTTCATCCATCGGTCTGTTCTCCTTTCCGGTGAGCTT
>NZ_QVGS01000037.1:0-723 GCF_003603005.1 Faecalibacterium sp. AF27-11BH | reverse complement strand
GATTTCAAAGAGGGCGATGCCCGGTGCAATGTCCGTGTGTTTGAACGGTACAGCATGATGGGCGGCAACCGCCTGAGTCTGACACTGACCATGTTCCAGAATGGAGATAGCCCGATTCGGCTGTCTGCAATTACAGCGGGCGGCAGTCAAGCGGTGTTCTTCAAGGTGAACACCCTCGGAGAAGAATCTTTTCTGGACGATGTAAAGGACCTGCTGGAAGAAATTTTGGAGGAGTAAAATGTTTTTTGGATGGTTTGACGCTATATTCAGCTTCATTTTCCCAATCCTGTTCCTGCTTTTTATTGGAATGTTTTTCTTTGCTCTAATTTCAAATCTCCGCACATGGAACAAAAACAACCACTCGCCGCGGCTTACCGTTCCGGCAACAGTGGTAGCAAAGCGCACCGATGTTTCGCATTCCAGCAGTGCCAATGCCGGAGATATGTCCGGTGCGCACGGATACGACACTAGCACATTTACATCGTACTATGTGACTTTTCAGGTGGAGAGCGGCGACCGGATGGAATTTGAAGTGGACGGAAGCGATTATGGTCTGCTCGTGCAGGGCGACATCGGAAAGCTGAGTTTTCAGGGCACCCGCTATCTTGGGTTTGAGCGGAGCTAAGTGTTTCTTACATTATATAGTATGGAGTGCTGTATGAACGATCTATTTA
This sequence comes from Faecalibacterium sp. AF27-11BH, assembly GCF_003603005.1. Taxonomy (NCBI): domain Bacteria; kingdom Bacillati; phylum Bacillota; class Clostridia; order Eubacteriales; family Oscillospiraceae; genus Faecalibacterium; species Faecalibacterium sp. AF27-11BH. The sequence goes on along the minus strand of NZ_QVGS01000037.1, from coordinate 49 downwards.
TCCAAGGGCTGACCATCGACTGGAACAGAGTTCGCCCATACAATTATGT
>NZ_QVGS01000036.1:0-865 GCF_003603005.1 Faecalibacterium sp. AF27-11BH | reverse complement strand
TTTCTTCATTTTCTATACCTTCTTTCACTACTGCCCACATTGCTGGAAATATCAAACGCCTACTTTATTTTTATGCCCTCATTTTTTACAAATCATCAAACCTTCCCGCCTTGCTTTTTTGTTTAGATAACGAAATTTAAGCCTGATTTATTTCGTTTGTCCACAAAATTTTTCAAAATCGTATAGATGCACATAAACTTCCTGAAAATTTGTAGCACAATCGCAATCTTCTTTTAAATAAACACGCTATAAGGATAAACTTTTTGTTTTACCTCGATTGAAAGCCATCTTTAGCTTTCTGGTTTGAGAACTGTACTTCGGGCCGGATTCTTTGGGTCTACTAGAATTTTTATTGGTGCCCCTTTCGGAATACATGGATTGAACCAAAACCACTGCGACTTTCCATTATAGGTTTCACCTTTAACTTTATACTGATAATGTACCACATATGGATAGATTACATCTTCATCGGCAAGGTGGTAGGTACTCATATGAAATTTTATATGTACTCGTTTTGTTGCTGTAACCTTTCCGATGATTCTTGTTCCATTTTTCAAAAGTTCTGCCTTTTTATAGTCGGAAATAATCGCCAATCCGATAATTATACCTGCTACAATCCATGCTAATATCGCAGCCACCCAAATACCAGACTTACACGCTCCAACCGATATAATTGCCGCCACGAACATTCCGACATATGCCAGTGTATGAATAAGATCTTTTGAAAAAAACATTTTATCTCGTGTAATTTTCATAAAACGGCATCCTCCTCAAATCCTACAGTCGGTAATCAGCAGCTTCGTGAAATCAACGTTCCTTAGATACTTAGATTTAATCCTATTTTGTTTCATCCGTCTACAAAATT
>NZ_QVGS01000035.1:0-870 GCF_003603005.1 Faecalibacterium sp. AF27-11BH | reverse complement strand
TTCAGCATCCGGGGTGTCAGCTTTTTTGCTCTGGTGTACTTGCGAACCAGACTGATAAACATATCCGTTGTCATAGTTCGGCTGCTCTGCTTTTCGATTTCGGAGCGGAGCTGTTTGATTTTCTCGGTCAGCTCCTTTTGCTCGTCCTCATATCTCCGGGACATTCTGGAAAAGCGTTCATCAGAGATCTTGCCGGAAACATTGTCCTCATAGATGCGCTCAAAGAGGCCGTCCAGTTCTTCATCACGGGCAAGGAGTGCTTTCAACTCTTTCTCTTTCAGCTTGCGGTCGGCTTCGTCCGCCTGCTGGGAGTGCCCGATAACAGCCTTCAAAAAGTCGTCCTCATAGAGGCTGGCAAACTTGGTCAGCCGCCGAATTTCGCCCAGCACCACTTCTTCCAGAAAGTCTACCCTGATGTAGTGGGTGGATTGGCAGGTGCCGCGATTGCCCTTGTAGTTGGAGCAGTTGAAATACTTGATTTCCGGGTTGCCCTGATTGAAGTGGAAATGCAGATTGCAGCCGCAGTCTGCGCAGACAAGTAAGCCAGAGAACATATTGTGTTCTCCGTTGCTGGTACGACGTTTGCGCATTTTTCCGCGTTTCTGCTGTACCTGCTCAAACACGGCACGTTCAATAATGGGTTCGTGAACATCTTGGAACACCACCCAATTTTCCGGGTCGTTATGAATCCGCTTCTTGTTCTTGTAGGACTTGGAGTAGGTTTTGAAGTTCAGAACATCACCACAATACTCCTGCTGGTACAGAAGATGGGTAATCGTGGAGCCATTCCACTTGGTAGCGGGCCGTATCTTGCTCCTTCCGGGACGGCCGATGCCTTTCTGAATCCAGTAGGCCTGCGGCGTCAGGATG
>NZ_QVGS01000034.1:0-1089 GCF_003603005.1 Faecalibacterium sp. AF27-11BH | reverse complement strand
GTGCAGGCGCAGTATCTGTCTGCAAAAGGCTTGGAACAGCTTTTGCAGACGGTGCAGAAAGTCCGGCGGCAGATCAACCCGAAACTAAAAATTGAGGGTATCCTGCTGACCATGACCGATAGCCGCACCAACTACGGGCAGCAGATCGACAACCTGATTCGAGGTGCCTACGGCAGTAAGATCAAAGTGTTCGCCCAGACCATTCCCCGGTCTGTCCGCGCTGCGGAGATCAGTGCCGTGGGTAAGAGCATTTTCCAGCACGACCCCAAAGGCAAGGTGGCAGAAGCCTATAAATCTCTGACCGAGGAGGTGATGGCGAATGCCGAAAGGCAGCTTAAACGTGTCGCTGAAAGGGGCAGATGACATTTTCTCCACCGAGGAATCCCGGCAAGAGCAGCAGAGGGAACAGGTGCAGCAGATTCCCATTGGAGAACTGGTCCCCTTCAAAAACCACCCCTTTAAGGTCTTGGATGACGAGTCCATGCAGCGCACCGTAGAAAGCGTAGAACAGTACGGCGTGCTTTCTCCGCTGATTGCACGTCCTCGCCCGGAAGGTGGCTACGAGATCATCTCCGGGCACCGCCGCCAGCACGCTGCACAGCTTGCTGGGCTGGATGCCCTGCCTGTTATCGTCCGTCAGATGGATGATGATGCCGCTGTTTTGCTCATGGTGGATTCAAACCTCCAAAGAGAGAACATCCTGCCCAGTGAAAGGGCTTTCGCCTACAAAATGAAGCTGGAGGCTCTAAAAAATCAAGGTGCTAGGTCAGATTTAACTTGTGGCCAATTTGGCCACAAGTTAATTGGTGCAAAAGCGCGAGATATTGTCGCTGATGAATCAGGTGACAACGCTCGAAATGTCCAAAGGTTTATCCGTCTGACCAGCCTCATCCCTGAACTGCTGGACATGGTAGACGAAAAGAAAATTGCCTTCAATCCCGCTGTGGAATTGTCCTATCTGGACGAAAGCCAACAGCGGGATTTTTTAGAAGCGATGAACGACACCCAGAATGCGCCGTCCCTTTCCCAAGCGCAGCGGCTCAAAAGGCTGGCGCAGGAAGGGCACTTCTCGTATGATGTTGCCTTTGC
>NZ_QVGS01000033.1:0-1208 GCF_003603005.1 Faecalibacterium sp. AF27-11BH | reverse complement strand
GCGGCTTTGCTTAGCCTGCGGTTGCCAACCTGTAGGAATGTCTAACAAGAGGAATACTGTTCATCCGGGGAAAAATCGAACTGTCCTGAAACCCGTAAAACACATTCGTGTTCTGGTTTTTCTTTTTTCGGTGCGCCGGGAGGATTCGAGCTATCCTTTTTTGTTTTTCATCCAGATGCGGTACAGCCCGTCTGTGATGAGGGTCTCCCGGTATAGAATGGGGGTGCAGCATGCTTCCCGGATGGGAATGGGCAGATTGCCGGTGGCGTAGAATGCTGTCTGCGGGCCAAGCTCTGCGCAGAAACGTTCCGCCAGACCGTCCAGCAGGCTGGCGGTGCCCAGCACAAAGCCGTTCTGCAGGCAGGAAGAGGTGCTCTTGCCCAGAATGGATGCAGGAGCCTTTGCGGCAAGGTCGATCTGCGGCAGCTGAGCGGTGTTCTTTACCAGTGCGCTCAGCGAGAGCTGCGGCCCGGGTAGGATCACCCCGCCCACAAGCTCCTGCTTGGCATTGACTGCCATCATGGAGATAGCGGTATCGGCTGAGATCACCACCAGCGGCCCGGAACACTCTGCCAGTGCAGCAACAGCACCGCATAAAAGCTCGGCACCCAGCTGGGCGGGGTTGTCCAGCCGAAGCTTGATGCCGCTTTTCAGGCCGGGGCCGACCGTCAGGATGCGTGCATTGCAGAGGATACGCAAAGCGGAAAGAACCCGGCCGCTCAGCACGGGCACTACACTGCCCAGAATACCGCCTTCAATTTGTGCCGGCGATGCACCGTGCAGAGAGAGCAGATTCACCAGACGGATGGCGTATTCGTCCACCGTTGCGGCGGTATCAGAGTGCAGCCGTCCACAAAAACGCAGAGTATCCTGCTCGTAGCCGCCCACGGTGATGTGGGTGTTGCCAATGTTGACGGTGAGTATCATAAACAAAGCCCTCCTCTGCAGCGCAATATAATGTATATATATAATAGCGCGCCCGCCGCGGATACTGGCACAGGACATGGCGCTTCTCCCTTATAGAATAAGTATAGCTACCTTACACAGGATGCTGGGGGATGACTCCATAATACGTTCTACCCGCCGCCTTGTCAAGAAAAAGGCACGTCCTGTAACGGGTGAAAAACAGGGAGATTCTTTATTCTGCAAAGAAATTGGAAAAAATCTGTCAAAAAGTGTTGACAAGGAGGCGGGGGTGTGGTATTATA
>NZ_QVGS01000032.1:1201-1667 GCF_003603005.1 Faecalibacterium sp. AF27-11BH | reverse complement strand
CGGACACCGTTTCTTGGGAAAAAGTCCTCAATCAAATGCCCGGTTTGCAGATAATTACGCCCCAGTCGGCTGAGGTCTTTCGTGATGACAAGGTTGATCTGCCTGCGCTCAATGGCTCTCAACATTCTCTGTAGGTCAGGACGCTCCATGTTAAGACCTGTGAAGCCATCGTCCTGATAGACTGCCACAACCTCCCATCCCTGCTTTTCGCAGTATTTTTCCAGCATATCACGCTGGTTTGCGATACTGGCACTTTCGCCTTGCAGGTCATCGTCCTTTGACAGCCTGCAATAGACCGCCGCACGATAACCCCCGGCAAGTGCCGAACCGATTGTTCTGTATTCCATTTCGTTCATCATAGCCATTTACCCACACAATCCAGACGGTATCTGGCTCTTTTGAACCTCATCTTCATTATAGCCTATATCTTTCTTTTTAGCAAGATATTCTTTTGCATTTGTCTTTC
>NZ_QVGS01000032.1:0-1191 GCF_003603005.1 Faecalibacterium sp. AF27-11BH | reverse complement strand
CCATCGTCCTGATAGACTGCCACAACCTCCCATCCCTGCTTTTCGCAGTATTTTTCCAGCATATCACGCTGGTTTGCGATACTGGCACTTTCGCCTTGCAGGTCATCGTCCTTTGACAGCCTGCAATAGACCGCCGCACGATAACCCCCGGCAAGTGCCGAACCGATTGTTCTGTATTCCATTTCGTTCATCATAGCCATTTACCCACACAATCCAGACGGTATCTGGCTCTTTTGAACCTCATCTTCATTATAGCCTATATCTTTCTTTTTAGCAAGATATTCTTTTGCATTTGTCTTTCCGTATTTCTGGGAAATCAGGCTGACGAACACATCAGTGGCGTCAAGCTCCCCGTCAAATACAGTGGTCACATGAATCTCTGTTTTGTTTTTTGCCATAGGCAGTTATCCTCCATACATGAAAATAGCCAGACAGAGGGTGTCGGCAACGAAGTCCGGCAACGGGCTTCAAAAGACCTTGCAAACAATCTCAATCTGGCGATGGTTACTATTTATACTTTTCTTTTATTTTTTTGTTGTTTTGGTTGTTATAAGGGAGAAAAGCCCGGAAATAAGGGGTTTTTCCCGGCAACCGGCTCGGCAACGGGATAACAACAGGGGGTGCAACGGGCTGTCCTTTTCAGAATGGAAGCTCCATCTGTTCTGTGACCTCCACAAAACCGTCCATCGTTTTTTCAGACGGGTTGCCGGAGTCCGTTGCCGGGTTTTCACGCTCCCAGCCCTTTTGTCTGCCATATTCGGAAAACATTCTTGGGTTCGGGAAGTACCGCCAGCCAGAAATGCACTGGTTCATAATCTCGTTGATTTCCCGGATTTCCCATTGCTTCGGCTCGTCAAAAGCATGGTTCAAGGCTTCCTTATAGAGCTGCTTGGAGCAGACCATGCTCCCGGTGTACTTATCAAGATACGCCTGTATCATCCCGGCTTTGGTGTCCTCCGGCATAAAATCCCGCTGGTGTTCTTTGAGATACCGCTGCATGGCGGGGCTGAAAGCCAGCTTGAACCTGCCGCTTTTATAAATCTCCATCGCTTCCGCCCACATCTGCCCGATATAGGCTCTGGAAGCGGCTTCATCCTCCAAAATGTGAACTTCCGCCTGCTCCGGGTACACCATGACCGGGATAAAGCGGCGGTTGCCGGAACGGTCAAGGGGCAGGAAGTCAAGGGCATT
>NZ_QVGS01000031.1:2130-2517 GCF_003603005.1 Faecalibacterium sp. AF27-11BH | reverse complement strand
AAAACTTTTTCATCATAGAGATAAACAGCATTCACGAATGTATTGATAAGCGTCTCCCGGTGGCTTTTCACGTTCGGGTCGAGCTTGCGGAACCGGGTCAACCAGAACCGAACCTGATTTTCGCTTAACCGCGGGCGAGCGATTTTTTCTTCGGCAATCCGAACCTCAAGTTCTTTCTGCTGGGCTTCCAGCTTTTCCAAACGCGATTTGGTGGAGTTGGTCAGCACACCTGCTTGAATGGCGTTCAGCATATTTTCAATGCCGTTCTCTACCTCGCGCATCTGCTTTTCCAGCAAAGGGAGCGTGGTGTTTTCCTGATCCTGCAACTCCATCACTTCCGCAACGATGGCATCAATCACGGCATCGTCTTGAATCAGCTTCATGGTT
>NZ_QVGS01000031.1:0-2120 GCF_003603005.1 Faecalibacterium sp. AF27-11BH | reverse complement strand
CGAGCGATTTTTTCTTCGGCAATCCGAACCTCAAGTTCTTTCTGCTGGGCTTCCAGCTTTTCCAAACGCGATTTGGTGGAGTTGGTCAGCACACCTGCTTGAATGGCGTTCAGCATATTTTCAATGCCGTTCTCTACCTCGCGCATCTGCTTTTCCAGCAAAGGGAGCGTGGTGTTTTCCTGATCCTGCAACTCCATGACTTCTGCAACGATGGCATCAATCACGGCATCGTCCTGAATCAGCTTCATGGTTTCAGCTATGACCAAATCTTCCAGCCACTCTTTACGGACGGTCTTTTTCTTGCAGGTCTTGAAACGCTTCGCGGTGGCGCACTTATAATAATGATGAACGATCTTGTTTCTACCCGTACCGCACTCGCCGAACATCATGGCACCGCACATTCCGCAGAACAGCTTGGTGGTGAGCAAGTAATCGTCCTCGGCCTTGTGACGGGCAGGAGCGCGGCTGTTCTTTTTGATTTTCAGCTGCACTTCCTCAAACAAGTCCTTGTCCACGATGGCCGGGATACTGTCGGGCATCACAATGTCCTTGAAGTGGTTTTCTCCGATGTACCGTTTATTCGTCAGCAGCGTCTGAACACTGTTGTAGGTGAACTTCTGATTGCGGTTGGTGGTCACGCCACTGTCGTTCAGCCAGTTCATCAGTTCCTTCATAGTTGCGCCATCGTTGTACCGCTGAAAGGCTTCTACCACAAAGGGAGCTTTCAGCGGGTCGACTTGAAAGAACTTCTCCTCGTCCACCTTGAAGCCAATGGGAATCGTGCCGCCGTTGTACTTCCCCTTCAGAACATTCTCGGTCATGCCGCGCACAACTTTTTCAGAAAGTTCTGCCGAGTAGTATTCAGCCATGCCAGTGAGCATACTCTTGACCATGATACCCGCAGGGCTGTCAGAGATAGGCTCCGTGGCAGACACCAGCTTGACATGATTTCGTTCCAACTGGTACTCATAGTGCGCTGAATCATAGCGGTTCCGGGCAAAACGGTCGAGTTTCCAGACCAGCACGATGTCAAACAGCCGTTTTTCGCTGTCCTTGATCATCTGTTGGAAGTCCGGGCGGTTGTCAGTTTTGGCAGAAAGGGCGCGGTCAATGTAGTGCTTGACCACGGTAATGCCGTTCTTTTCGGCGTAGGCCGTACACTCGCGAATCTGACCTTCGATGGATTCTTCACGCTGGTTATCGCTGGAATAGCGAGCATAGATCACGGCGGTCATGCGAACACCCCTTTCACTTCATTCTCCGCAGGCGGCGCACAAGGTCGGATGCACTGTACAGCACACGAGCCACCGACACGGCATCCTCGCCCACAATGTAGAACACCGAGTAGTTGTCCACCAGCATCTGCCGCAGCCCTTGGGTGCGTTCCGGTTCGCTTTCCACCAGCGCGCAGCGTTCCGGCAGGATGTTCAGCGACTGGATGGCTTCTGCAATGCGGTTATACTGCCCCATAGCCGTGTCAGGCTCCAGCAGGCGGTCAGCAATGTAGCTGTAAATCTGCTCCATATCACTAAGGGCTGCATGGGAAATTTTTACGTCATACTGCTTCATCTGTGCTGTTCCCTGAACTGTGCGAATGCGCTTGCAGCATCCACGGTATCACCGTTCTGAATCTCTTTGATGCCCACCTGCAAGGCTGCATGAAGCTGGTCATCGGTCATGGTGTCAGCGTTCAGAGCCGCAGGAGCCTTCGGCAGGGACAGCGAGAAGGGGATGCCGCCAGTCAGGGTGATCTGGCGCAGGTACATATCAATGGCTGTTGCCATCGGAATGCCGAGCTGCTTCAGTACATCTTCGGCTTGCTGCTTGACGGTAGGGTTCACACGAAGATTGAGTGTCATTGTTTTTTCCATGGTTATCACCTCGGCTTTATTGTAACGTATTTTGCGTTGCAAATCAACAACTCCCAAACTTATAATTAAATTTCTCCATATTGCACAACATAACTTCAGGTTCTCCGACTTCTAAAATTTTGCTTCATACCAATACCAATGTGCTGCAATTCGTTCAGTATATTGTGTATACCATTTGAACAAAAAGAAGAAGTCAAACAAATCCGGCTACCCGGATGAAGCAATCAAGACCCTTGCACGTTGCTTTTA
>NZ_QVGS01000030.1:0-2532 GCF_003603005.1 Faecalibacterium sp. AF27-11BH | reverse complement strand
CCAGCAACGGCAGCGTCCAGAAAGTGGAGAACAACCGCTTTGCCCGTGCCGATTTGGAACGCCGCCTGCTGATGATCGACGATGACATGGACATGAACGCCCTGCCCAAGACCAACTATATCAAGACCATCGTGACCGCCGAGGCCAAGTTGGACTTGGAGCGCAAAGGTGTCCAGAGCTACCAGCGGGACATCTACGCCCGGTTCCTCTGCTTCGGCAACGGTGCGCTGACCTCACTGTACGACCATTCGGACGGTTTCTTTCGCCGCCAGCTTATCCTGACCACTAAGGACAAGCCTGCCGACCGCACGGATGACCCCTTCCTTGTGGAGAAGATGTGCGCCGAGTTGGAGGGCATCCTGCTCTGGTGTCTGGAAGGGCTGCACCGGCTGGTGCAGAACGATTTCCGTTTCACGGTCAGCGAACGAGCCGCTGCCAACGTGGACACCATCAAGCGTAGCAGCAACAATGTCATCGACTTCATGGAGTCCGAGGGCTACTTCCGCTTCAAGGCGGACTACTCCATCAGCTCCAAGGAGTTCTACGACATTTATAAGCAGTGGTGCGAGGACAACGCCTGCCACAGCGTATCGGCGATCCGTTTCAGCGCCGAACTGCGCCAGAACGACCGCCGCTATAACCTTGAAGCCACCAACAACATCTATCTGCCCGGTGGCCGCAGGGTGCGGGGTTTCGTGGGCATTGAGCCGCTTGTCCACCCCTGTCCGTAAAAAGTGCATTTTTTTACGGAAGAAGTTCGTACAACCTGTACGGTCTGTACTTGTACGCACCTGTACGGCGAATCGAAGCAAATTAAAACGTGTTATCGTTTTTATTTTAGATTTCCGTACGCCGTACAGACCGTACGGGTTATTTGAAGTCCGTACGCAATTTTTTCAGATGCGTACGGAGCAATCAAGTTCGCATTGTGCGAACTTGTCGGGGCGAGGCCCCTCCATCTTGCTGGCGCAAGACCGTTCGGTCACTTAAAAGCCCCACTGGGGCTTTCATTGCTTCGCAAACGTGAACTTGATTAACTCTCCCGCAGGAGACGTTCCCCCTCGGAGAGTCCTCGAAGAGCCCACTACACTTTGCAGCCCATGGGGATGAAAGTGTTATAGTGGGTTATTACACTTCCGAAGAAGTGCATCTTCGTTCCCCATCACCTCTCGATAAACCTTGAAAGGAGGGATGCCCTTTGGCAAGAAATGATGGCATTGACCGCACCAGTGTTCGAAATCTCGCCGTTTCGGACAAGGCCGTTGGTAACACTCAGCAGCACAACGAGCGCGAAAAGGACAGCTACCGGAACCCCGACATCATCCCCCAGCGCACTGCATGGAACATCCACTTCAAAAAGCCAACCGCCAGCTACACCGACCTGTTCTCCCAACTGGAAACCGCTGGCACGATTTCAACGCGCGGCTTGAAGCCGGATGCCACCCATTACTGCGAGCTTGTCTTTGATGTCAACTCGGCCTACTTTGACAACCACGGCGGCTACGAGTTCGCCAAGCAGTTCTATGCAGATGCCTACAAAGCTGCTATCCAAATCGTAGGCGGTGAACAGTATATCCTCTCGGCTGTCATGCATGCCGATGAGATCAACCGTGCCATGACCGAAGCATTAGGCCGTGAAGTCTACCACTATCATCTCCATGTGGTCTATGTGCCTGTGGTGGAAAAGCAGATCCTCTGGTCGAAACGCTGCAAGGACAAGGCACTGGTCGGCACAGTCAAGGAGACTGTCATGCAGGTCAGCCGGAGCAAGAAGTGGGCATCCAAGCCCCTGCTGGACGATGCCGGAAAGCCTGTCCTGCAAAAGAACGGCAAGCCAGTCTTGAAGAAGTCGTACAGTGTCCTGCAAGACGATTTCTTCAACTATATGCGCAATGCCGGGTACACGGATGTAGAGCGCGGTGAGCGTGGCAGCACCGAAGAACACCTGACCGTCACCCAGTTCAAAGTCCAGCGAGAGCAGGAACGGCTGGACGCCCTGACCGCCCAAGCCGACCAAAAGGCGCAGTCGCTTGCCAAAACCAGTCAGACCCTCTCCAAAAAGGAGAAGGAACTTGCCGCTGTGCAGAAAAAGACCACGCTCACGAAAGAAGCCCTCATTCATGCGCGTGATCTGGATTATATCGGCAAGCGCACCTTCCTCGGCAACTACTCGCTGACCGAAGAAGAATTTTCCAAGCTGAAAAAGCAAGCCGACCACGGCTATATGATGGACGTGGAGAACCGCCGCTTGAAAGAAGAACTTTCCACCGCCAAGAAGGAGGCCGTTCGTTGGAGCAACAAGTACCACGACCTGTGGTACGACGTGAAACCCTATCTGGATGCTCTCCACCGTGCGCCCGAACTGGTGCGTGGCTTTCTGGAAAAGATTCTTGCCCCCAAGCAGGAGCACACCATGAATGTGCCGCAGCAAAACCGTAAGCGTGGGCAAGATATGGAACTTTGATTTTCGGAGGATACCATTTGAACAAAAAGAAGAAGTCGAACAAATCCGGCTACCCGGATGAAGCAATC